>CAYIQV010000008.1:0-16371 GCA_964365635.1 uncultured Acidiferrobacteraceae bacterium | reverse complement strand
CGGTGCGATGGCTTTGCTGTACCGGTGGATGCAGACCGGCCGCCCGCTTATTGAGCTCAACGAAAAAAAACCAGCGGTGGCTGAACGCCTTGCCTAGGTCCCGGGAATCACGCGCATTCGTGTCGTGACCGCCGCCACTGTGGTGCACTTCTCTTGCGCTGGTGGAGCAAAGTCCGCACGCAGGTGGGGTCTGCTGCTTCTCGCGGGCATGCTGCTCAGCACCAGCGACCCCTCGTCCGGCCGTGAGGACAGCGGGCACGAAGCGCAACGGCAGAAACTGCGCGACCGCATCCAAACGCTGCAAGAGAGCCTCGATGATACCCGCGGCCGGCGTGACACCGTACGTGAGGAAGTGCGCGATCTGGAACGGCGCATTGGTGAACTGCTGCGCACCCTGCGCGATCTCGATGCGCGTGTCCGGGCCGACGACAGGAAACTGGGGCAACTGCGGGATCGTGCCAGACACGAACGTCAGAATCTTGGACTGCACAAAGCCACACTGGAGCGCCAGGTGCGTGCCGCCTACATGATGGGACAGCAAGAATATTCCAAAATGCTGTTGAACCAGCAAGACCCGGCGAGCGTCGCGCGGGTACTGACGTATTATCAGTATTTGAATCGTGCCCGCACGGAACGCATCAACACCATCAAATCTTCGCTCACCCGTCTCAATGCGCTCGAGGATGAAATCCGCGAGCACAACCGCGCCTTGACGACACTGCGCCAGGACCAACAGCAGAAAAAAGAAACGCTGCAAACCGCGCGGGCGCGACGGAGCGGACTGCTTGTCAGCCTCAACCGCCAAGTGCGCGGCCAGACGCAGGAAATCGAGCGACTACACGCCGACGAAAAACGCCTGGGGCGACTACTCAACGAATTGAACTCGGTCCTGCCCGATGCACCGCTGCCGCGTGGAGCGCGGCTCGCGGACATGCGCGGCCGCCTGCCGCTCCCGACCAAAGGCCGGGTCGTCGCACGCTACGGCGAGCAGATGAATATCGGCCATCTCAAATGGCGCGGCCTTTTTATCGCCGGGCGCGAGGGCCAAGACGTGATTTCCGTATCCCGCGGTCGGGTGGCCTATGCCGATTGGCTGCGCGGATTTGGGCTACTCTTGATTCTGGATCACGGAGATGGCTATATGACGCTTTACGGTCACAATCAGAGCCTGCTGAAAGAAGTCGGTGACTGGGTCGACGCCGGCGCCGTCATCGCCAGCCTGGGCAGCACCGGGGACGCGCCTCAACCCGGGCTCTATTTCGAGATTCGTTATCGTGGAGAGCCGCGCGATCCGATGATCTGGTGCAAAACGCGTTAACATTATTAATTACACCTCCGCCTACCCTCCCGGTACAGCGGTGAATTACATGGAGTTATCATCAATGAAGCTTGCTACTCGGTATATTCTGGTTCTGTTCCTGGGGATGTTCGTCGGCGCCGCGCTGATTCTCGACATGGGAGTACTCGCCGAACGCGACCAGCCCAAGGAAACACTCGCGCCGCTGCCGCTCGATGAGCTGCGGAATTTCACCGAAATTTTCAGCCGCATCAAAACCGATTACGTCGAACCGGTCGAAGACAAAAAACTTCTGAGCGACGCCATTCAGGGCATGCTGGCCGGCTTGGACCCGCACTCGAACTATCTCGATGCTGAAAGCTTCAAGGAAATGCGGGTCGAGACCGAAGGCCAGTTTGGCGGCCTTGGCATCGAAGTCACCATGGAAAATGGATTTGTGAAGGTAGTCTCGCCCATCGAAGATACACCGGCCGCGCGCGCGGGCGTCAAAACCGGAGATCTTATCATTCGCCTGGACGACAAGGCAGTAAAGGGGCTGACGCTGACCGAGGCCGTTCGCTCCATGCGTGGTAAACCCGGCACCGACATCACCCTGACCATCGCGCGCGAGGGCGAGAGCAAGCCGCTCAAAATTACCCTCACGCGCGCGGTCATCAAGATCCAGAGCGTGAAGAACCGGGTGCTCGAATCCGGCTACGGTTATGTGCGCATCACCCAGTTCCAGGCCGGCACCGAAAAGGGTCTAAACGAGGCCATCAAGAAACTGGAAACAGAAAACAAGGGCACCCTCAAGGGCCTCGTCCTCGATCTGCGCAACAACCCGGGCGGTGTACTGAACGCCGCGGTCGGCGTCAGTGACACTTTCCTCGACAAGGGGCTGATCGTTTACACCGAAGGCCGGGTGTCGGATTCGAAGCTCAAGTTCTCGGCCACGCCGGGCGATCTGATCAATGGCATTCCGCTCGTGGTGCTTGTCAACGGCGGCTCAGCCTCCGCCTCGGAAATCGTGGCCGGTGCGCTGCAGGATCATAAGCGCGCCGTCATCATGGGCACCAAGAGCTTCGGCAAAGGCTCGGTGCAGACCATCATCCCGGTGAGCAGCGGTGCCGCGCTCAAGATCACGACCGCACGGTATTACACGCCGAACGGCCGTTCCATCCAGGCCTCCGGAATCGTGCCGGACATAACGGTCGATGAGGCCAAGGTCACCAAGGTCGAGTTAGGTGACCGTCTGCACGAAGCCGACCTCGCCAGGCATCTTACCAATGGCGATGAAAAGGTTCAGCCCAAGGAAGAGCCGAAAAAAGGGGACAAAAAAGATGATAAGGCTGGCAAAACACAGGCTGAGGATTACCAGCTTCAGGAAGCGCTGAACCTGCTCAAAGGCGTTAACTTCTTCAGGGCGCAAGACAACAAATAAGCGCGGTGGGTCATCGCCTCGAAGCAGCAGGAATTAATCTGAAAAACCAGATAAGGGCGGTCAGAACGACCGTCCCGGGTACGGGGTTATTTGAAGCCGTAACGCGTTCCGAAAAGAATTCGGCTGCGCTCGGGGTTATACAGTTCCGGATTGGCGGCGTTTCCAAGACCATAGCTCGCCTCGGCCTGCAGACTCAGACCGCGCTGCACCTGCCACTTCCACCCGGCCGAGAGCAGGGAACGGTCGTCGCTGCGGGGCGACACCAGCAATGTGTCTTCGGCTGACTCGTAAAGGCTCTTCTGCATCTTGAAAGACACGTAAGGCGTGTGCGTCTGGAACAGGGTCAGACTGCCACCTACGGCGAAACCATAATATTTTCGGCCCAGACGCCGGTAGATTTCTTCGCGCGCGGTTTCATCGCCGAGGAATACGCTGCTGGTGACATTCGGTTTAATGCGGCTGGAGAACTGACTTATCCAGGTAAAGGCGGCACGGGTATCGAGCGTGTCGAGCCTGACCGGATACACGGCCACGCCTTCACCGTATTCGGCGGACACTGCAAAGCTGTTCATCGCATCCAGCCGGTGCTGCCATTTCACACCAAAGGCATTCACCCGGTTCAATGAGGGGTCTTCAAAAGGTGCATGCCGCGAAACGCGACTCTCGGGGACAGACAGACTCGGCGTACGCGTGGATTCAACTTGCCCGTAGAGGCGAACGGTATCGAACCCCGGAGAAGGCTCACTGGGATCCTGAAGATACCCTTCTTCCATGGCGATAGACTTCGGCCGGTAAAGATCGAGTCCAAAAGACTTGTATTCCCTGGGGTCACGCAAGCGCACTTCCGGGACGCCCACACTGCCCACCCCGGCAAAGGGGGCGTCATCGAACCAGGAAAGCTTACCGGCAGGCGCAGACAGGGGAAGCGTCGCAACCAGCGCGGCGCTTATTCCTGTCAAAGCGGATTTCGTCGATAGCTTCATCACGATAAACTACTCGGCTATTTGTACGGAAATCTTAGCATAAAGTCACCCTCACCGGGCATACCGTCCGTCACGGATTTCGGCCCGGCCACCCGCGCAGAAGTAAAAATATACCCAAAGACGCCAAGATCCAGCCCGGTGCGCCACCCATACCCAAAAAATCCATATCGAGCGCCAGCACTCCGGCAATCAACAGGCCACTGCCCGTCACCGCAAAGTAGTGACGGCGCTGATTCTGCCGCAGCTGGACGCGTAACCGCTCGGTTTCGCGCAAACTCGATTCCTGCACTGGCTCACCCCGACCTGAGCGCCGCAGGGTTTCGTGCACCAATGCCGGGATCTCCGGCAACATGGCCCACCACTTGGGAAATTCCTTGCGCAGGCTGAGCAAAAACGCGCGCGGGCCCATATGCTCGCTCATCCAGCGTTCCAGATAGGGCATGGCGGTCTCCCACAGGTCCAGATCGGGATACAACCGCCGTCCCAAACCCTCGATGTTAAACAGCGTCTTTTGCAACAGCACGAGTTGTGGCTGAATTTCCATGTTGAAGCGGCGCGCGGTCTGGAACAGGTGCAGCAGGAACCGTCCGAAAGAAATGTCCTTGATGGGCCGGGCAAAAACCGGTTCGCACACGGTGCGAATGGCCGCCTCGAATTCCTCCAGGCGCGTGCCCGGCGGCACCCAACCGGCACGCAGATGAGCCTCGGCAACGGCACGATAGTCACGGTTGAAAAAGGCGAGAAAATTTTCCGCGAGGTAGCGTTTGTCCTTCTCGCCCAGCGTGCCCATGATGCCGAAATCCACGGCGCGGTACTGGCCCTCGGGCGAAACAAAAATATTGCCCGGGTGCATGTCGGCATGGAAAAACCCGTCACGGAACGCCTGCGTGAAAAAAATCTCCACGCCGTCGTGCGCCAGCTTGCGCATGTCGATGCCGGCGGCCTTGAGGGCCTCGATATTGGCCACGGGGATACCATGGATGCGTTCGAGCACCATCACCGTGCGGCGCGTCAGGTCCCAATAGATTTTGGGAACGTACAGCAGGTTGGAGCCTTCGAAATTGGCGCGCAGCCGGCTGGCGTTCGCCGATTCCACCCGCAAGTCGAGTTCGTCATGAATGGTCTTGCTGAATTCATCCACCACCTCGACCGGCCGCAGCCGGCGCGTGTCCGGCACATAACGCGTGGCCAGGCGTGCGAGCAGATAAAGCAGTTCGAGATCGCGGTCGATGACCGATTCGATACCGGGCCGTAGCACCTTGACCGCTACTTCAGCGTTGTCATGCAAACGCGCGATATGCACCTGCGCTACCGAAGCCGAGGCGATGGGCTCGCGATTGAATTCACTGAAAAAGGTATCGAGCTTGTTTCCCAACGCCTGTTCCACGAGGCGTACGGCGATATCGCCCGGATACGGCGGCACCTGGTCCTGGAGTTTCGCGAGTTCATCGGCAATGTCCTCCGGTAGCAGATCCGGACGAGTGGACAGCATCTGTCCGAACTTGACGAAAATCGGCCCGAGCTCTTCCAGCGCCTCGCGCAACCGCACCGCGCGCGGCAGGCCGCGGCGCGCGAACAAGCGCCACGGCGCGAGCCGCAGTAACAGGCGATAAGGACGAAAGAGATGGATGGCGGTGACGAATTCGTCGAGATCGTGCCGGACGAAAATCTGCGTGATGCGCAGCAGACGAGCAAGCTGACGCAGACGCCTCATCGGCCGGCTCCCGCCAGACGTGCCATACGTTTATCCAGGCGATCCACGTCGTCCCTCAGGACATCCACCGCGCGCAAAAATGATTCAACCTGCGCGCGCGGGGCCAACAGGCGGGTTTCCTCGCGCAGGTACTCCGAGGCATCCTCGCCCAGGGTTCGCAGGGATTGCGCCGACCAACGGCTCAGCCCGCGCACGGCATTGCCCAACTGGTGCGCCGCGACATCGCCGACCACACGCGCGGCCTGCTCTTCCCAGTCGATGTCGATTCTTTCCAGAATGCGCTGGAACCGCTGTCCGAGTTCGATGTCACCGCTGATCTGGATTTCCCCGGCCGAGACGGGTCGGGACGTGAGGCGGCCCAAGGTGAGCCTGGCGAACACCGGTATCTCGCCGCTGATGGTCACATCCGGTTCGCGGTCATGCTCCGTCCGCAACCGCAGTCCGGATTCCGACGGCAGCACATAGATATCGCGCGATGCCACGCCGGAAAGACGCAACCGGATAACCCTGTCGTGCAGTTCACCCAAACGTTGCCGAACCTCGGGATCGAACCGCAAGACGCGGTTGATGGCCTCCTCCGCCAATGACAGTAAAGCCGGTGCCGCACCCATTTTAGAATTTATAACCCTTATGCAGAGCCACAATGCCGCCGCTCAAGTTGAAATAATGCACGCGCTCGAAGCCGGCCGCCTCCATCATGCCCTTCAGCGTTTCCTGATCCGGGTGTTTGCGGATCGACTCCGCCAGGTAACGGTAACTGCCTTCGTCCCGGGCAATCACACGCCCCAGCCACGGCAATACATTAAAGGAGTAACTGTCATACAGGCGGTTCAGCCCCGGCAGGACGGGACGGGAAAACTCCAGCACCAGCAACCGGCCGCCAGGCTTGAGCACGCGCAACATGGAAGCCAGCGCGCGATCGATGTGGGTGACGTTGCGCAAGCCGAAGGCGATGCTCACGCAGTCAAAGGAATCGGAAGGAAACGGAAGCTCTTCGGCATTGGCCTGCACAAACTCGACGTTGCCGACGACGCCCCGGTCGGCCAGGCGGCCGCGGCCCACTTCCAGCATCGAGTCGTTGATGTCGGCCAGCACCACCCGGCCCTGAGGGCCCACCCGCGCCGCGAACAGCGCCGCCAGATCGCCGGTGCCACCGGCGACATCCAGCACCCGGTTGCCCGGACGCACGCCGCTGGTCTCTATCGTGAAACGCTTCCACAGGCGATGCACACCCAGGGACATCAGGTCATTCATCAGATCGTATTTTTGTGCGACCGAATGAAACACCTCGCCGACCAGCCCATCCTTGGCTGATTCCGGCACATCGCGGAACCCGAAGTGTGTGGTCCGATCTTTCTCTTTGCCGGTCGAAGGCATCGTGTTCACCCGGCCGGTTTAGGTTTGCGGGTCACGCCGGCCTTTTCAAGCCGTTCCAGATATTCCTTCCACAGGCTTTCCTGGTTCGTACCCAGATGATGCAACCAATCCCACGAATAGATGCCGGTGTTGTGGCCGTCGTCAAAATGCAAAGCGACTGCGTACGAACCCACCGGTTCGATCTGGGTGATGTTTACGTTCTCCTTGCCCACCTGCAGCACTTCCTGTCCCGGCCCGTGGCCACGCACCTCGGCCGAGGGCGAGTACGCCCGCAGATACTCGCAAGGCAGATTGAAATGACTACCATCGTCGAAGACGACCTCCAGAAGACGCGATTTCTGATGCAGCTTGATATCTGTCGGTCTGACCGTGTTTTTCCGCATACTTTTCTGTCTCAGTTAGATGAAACCTGCATTGATGACGCTTCCCGTAGCGCCCGCGCGCACGGCATGAAGCGGTAATGGTAACCAAATTGACATATTTATGGTATGAAATGGCGCAAAATAGAAGGGTTAAAGGGTTCAGGATATTGAAATATGCGCGGTAAAATCCTCATCGTCGACGACGAAGCCGCCATCCGGCAGATGGTCTGTTTGGCCCTCACCCAGGCGCATTACGACTGTCTCGAAGCCGCGGACACCGCCGAGGCCCAAGTGCAAATTCTGAAAGAAAAACCCGACCTGATCCTGCTCGACTGGATGCTGCCGAAACAGAGCGGCGTCGAATACGCCCGCGCCCTGCGGCGCGAAAAACTGACGCAAAATATCCCGGTCATCATGCTGACGGCACGCACCGAGGAGGAAGACAAGATCAGGGGGCTCGACAGCGGCGTGGATGACTACATCACCAAACCCTTTTCCACGCGTGAGCTGCTGGCGCGCATCAAGGCATTGCTGCGGCGCACGGCGCCGCTGGCGGCGGATACCGCAGTCGAGATGGACGGCCTCGCGCTCGATCCGGTGGCACACCGCGTCACGGCCGCCGGCAAGGTACTGGAGCTTGGCCCCACCGAGTTCCGCCTGTTGCACTTTTTCATGACCCATGCGGACCGCGTACACAGCCGTGAGCGGCTGCTGAACAGTGTCTGGGGCGACAACGTGTACGTCGAAGAACGCACCGTGGATGTGCACATCCGCCGCTTGCGCAAGGCGCTGGACCAGA
The DNA here is from genome assembly GCA_964365635.1 of uncultured Acidiferrobacteraceae bacterium. Classification (GTDB taxonomy): domain Bacteria; phylum Pseudomonadota; class Gammaproteobacteria; order Acidiferrobacterales; family Sulfurifustaceae; genus Sulfuricaulis. Next base: position 8,419 of record CAYIQV010000008.1, on the reverse strand, counting down.
CCGGCCATGACCGGCTGATACAGACCGTGCGCGGCAGTGGCTACCGTTTCTCCGTGCAGGCATAGCCGCCATGCAACCAGGCCTCTGGCGTGAAATCTGGATTCTGACCGGCATCGCCGGCGTGAGTCTGCTGTTCGGATCGCTCACCCGTCACCCCTTCCTGGTGGCAAGCATCGGCTTTGGACTCTACATCGCCCTGACGCTGCGACACCTTGAGCGCCTGCATCGCTGGCTGCGGCGCCGCAAGGATACCGAGGCTCCCGAGGCCGGCGGCTTGTGGGGCGAGGTGTTCGACGAGCTGCGCTGGATGGAAAAGGAAACGGCGCGGCGTGAAGCCCAGCTTACCGAAATGTTCACACGGTTTCAGGATGCCGCCTCGGCCATGCCCGATGCCGTGATCATCCTGTCACAGGAAGGCAACATCGAATGGGCCAACCCGTTGGCCGAGAAACTGCTCGGCATTCATTTCCCGCGCGATGCCGGCATGCGCATCGGCAACCTGCTGCGCGACCCGGATTTTGTACAGTACCTGCGCAACGGCGAATACGCCGAGCCGATCGAGATCGCCTCGCCGGAAAATCCGGAGATGCACGTTGCCATCCAGATTACTCCCTATGGCAGCAGCCAGAAGCTGGTCATCGGCCGCGATGTCACCCGCCTGGCGCGTCTCGAAAAAATGCGGCGCCACTTCGTGGCCAACGTCTCCCATGAGTTGCGCACGCCGCTCACTGTGCTCGGTGGCTATGTCGAGACACTGAGCCAGATGGACCAGATCCGGACGGAGGATTTGAAAAAACATCTCGCCACCATGCAAGAGCAGTCCGCACGCATGTCGCGACTGGTGGACGACCTGCTGACGCTGTCCCGGCTGGAAACAGCGCCGCCCCGTACGCACGATGCCACGGTGGATGTGCCGGCGCTGCTGGCCTCGCTCAAGGAACAGGCCGGGATTCTGAGCGGCGGTAACCGCCACGTCATCACGCTCGAGGCAAACCCATCACTCAGACTGCTCGGCAGCCGCGAGGAATTGCACAGCGCCTTCTCCAATCTCATCAACAACGCCGTGCGCTACACGCCGCCGGGCGGTGCTATCCAGTTGCGCTGGCACGCCGACAATGGGGGCGCCCGCTTCTCTGTCACCGACACCGGTGACGGCATTGCCCCGGAGCACATCCCATACCTGACCGAACGCTTTTATCGCGTCGACACGGCGCGTTCACGCGCCTCGGGCGGCACGGGTCTGGGCCTGTCCATCGCCAAACACGTGCTCCTGCGCCACGACGCGCAGTTGCAGATCGAAAGCGAACTCGGCCGGGGCAGCACTTTTTCCTGCGTGTTTCCGGTATCCCGGGTGGTACACGAACCGTCGCCGGCTCCCGGCATCGCCTGAAACCGCCGTGCCCGCCACACTGCCCCCCGGTTCCGGAACGCCAGCGCCTGCCGACAGCGCGGAAGCGCTGAACCGCGACTGTCTGTGCGTGACCGTCGACCACGAAAGCCTGCGGCGTGAGCTCGGCAACGATAGCCGCGACGCCGATCTGTACCACGAGATCCTGACGTCTCGTCCCCACCTTTTCTCGGACACCGCCGTTTTCGTTACCCGCGAACAGACAGCGTGCATGCGCGCCGTCATTGCCGCCATCGAGACGGTGGTGGCGCTTCCAGCCTATCGCGAACATGTGCTCGGCTGGGCGCCAGCGAGCGCCCAGCTCGACACGGGGCCGCGCGGCGTGTTCATGGGTTATGACTTTCATCTGGGATCGCAAGGCCCGCAACTCATCGAGATCAACACCAACGCCGGCGGCGCGTTGCTCAATGCCGCACTCGCGCGGGCGCAACTCGCCTGCTGCGAGAACACGCGACCCCTCATGTCGGGGCCAATGGTGCGCGACGAAACATTCGTTGACATGTTCCGGCGTGAGTGGCGTCTGGCGCGGGGCGATGCGCCGCTCACCAGCATCGCCATTGTCGATGACGCCCCGACGGAACAGTACCTCTACCCCGAGTTTGTTCTGTTCGAGCGTCTGTTCCAGCGCTATGGACTCAAAACAGTGATCGTCGATCCTGCCGAACTCATGATATGCCACGGCCAACTGTGGCACGAGGAACTCAAGATCGATTTGGTATACAACCGCCTGACCGACTTCGCGCTCAACGATCCACGGCACGCCACACTGCGCGAAGTTTGGTGCGCGGGCGGGGTCGTGCTCACGCCACATCCCCGTGCGCACGCCCTCTACGCCGACAAACGCAATCTGGCCGCACTCACCGACGAAACCCTGCTGCGCCGCTGGCAGGCGCCGGATGCGGTCATGCACACCTTGCTGACCGGCATCCCGCACACGGTGGCCGTCACCGCGGCCAATGCCGGCGCGTTATGGGAACAACGGAACGAACTCTTTTTTAAACCCGCTGCGGGTTACGGCGCCAAGGCAGCCTACCGCGGCGACAAGGTCACCACGCGCGTATGGAAAGAGATCGCTGCCGGAAACTACGTCGCCCAAAAACGAATCGCGCCGAGCGAGCGCTGGCGACGTCGCGAGGGAACGGAAACGGCGCTCAAATTCGACATCCGTAATTACGTCTACGACGGCGAGGTGCAGCTGCTCGCGGCGCGCCTGTATCGGGGCCAAACCACCAACTTCCGCACCCCCGGCGGCGGCTTCGCCCCGGTCTTCAGCACTCCGTAAGATCCGACGTCGGGCGATCCATGCTCGACAAAATGTTGGCACATGGCGGACAACCATTCGACTGTTTGTAATATGGCTGTCATCAAAGCAGTCCAATATTCAGTTCATGAGCAATCTGGCGGAAAAATTATCTCGCCCGGAGGAAATGCCCTCCATCCATCCGGTGGGGCAGACAACCAGCGCCTCCGGCACTTGGGAATTTCTGGCCGATGCGATTTACCCTTCTCTGGTGCGTCTCGTTACCGGGACGCTGATTGTGACGCTATGCCTGTGGATGCTGGCGGGCGTGGTCGACATGGCTCTGGGACTGCGGGAAATCCTTGCCGCCGGATGGGCCAGGGTCGCGGAACAAGCGATTATCAAGGCCTTGATCATGCTGGCGCTGCTTGAAGTCATCCGCACACTCCAGGCCTATCTGAAACTCGGGCGCGTGCGGGTAACCTTTATCCTCGACACGGCCTTGGTGGTGTTGATCGGGGAACTGATGGGGCTGTGGTTCAAGGAATATTCTTCCGGGAAAGTCTTCCTCGGCACAGGCGTGATCGCTATTCTGGTAGTGCTGCGCATCGTCACCAACAAATTCTCACTGGAGCCGCACGGCGGAGTCTGAATCCATTTTCATCGACAAAAGCACTTTCGACATCATGCACACACACAATACCCGCGTTTTATTTTTATGCACCGGCAACTCCTGCCGCTCGCAGATGGCAGAGGGCTGGGCGAATCATCTGGGAGCCGAGTGGATCGAGGCTCGCTCCGCCGGTATTGAGGCCCACGGCAAAAACCCGCGCGCCATCGCCGTCATGCGCGAGTCCGCCGTGGATATCTCGCATCAGGAATCCACCCGGGTGACTCCCGAGATGCTGGCGTGGGCCGACTTGATGATAACGGTCTGCGGCCACGCCGATGAGCACTGCCCCATACTGCCACCGGGCATGCAGAAGAAACACTGGCCGCTGGAAGACCCGGCCAAGGCCACCGGTACGGAGGACGAGATCATGGCCAAGTTCCGCGCCACGCGTGACGAGATTCGCGGTCGCGTCGAAGACCTGATCGGCGGAATCAATATGTCACCCGACAAGGAAGGGCGGCCATGAGCGCACAACGCGAAACCACCACGAAAAGATCCGCGGGCGCCGAGATGGGTTTCTCGGCAGCTGCTCCCGGCGCTGCTCTCGGTCCTTGCTCCGGGCAGGACTCTACCTCCTCCATCCGTGGAGTCGTACCTCCTGCATCCATGCAGTCGTTCGAACGCTATCTCACCGTGTGGGTGTTTCTGTGCATTGTCGCTGGCATTGGTCTCGGGCGACTATTCCCGACGGCCTTCCAGGCCGTAGGCGGTCTCGAGGTCGCCCGCATCAACCTGCCGGTCGCGGCGCTCATCTGGCTCATGATCTTCCCGATGCTGCTCAAGGTGGATTTCGCGGTGCTGCATCGCGTGACGGCGCACTGGAAGGGCATCGGGGTGACGCTGTTCGTGAACTGGGGCGTGAAGCCCTTTTCCATGGCCCTGCTTGGCTGGCTGTTCATCGGCTATTTGTTCCGGCCGTGGCTGCCGGCGGAGCAGATATCCTCCTATATCGCCGGGCTGATCCTGCTGGCCGCCGCGCCCTGCACCGCCATGGTGTTCGTGTGGAGCCATCTGACACGTGGCGAGCCGAATTTCACGTTGACCCAAGTGGCGCTCAACGACGTCATCATGGTCGTCGCCTTCGCGCCCATCGTCGGGCTCTTGCTCGGGCTTTCCGCCATCACCGTGCCGTGGGACACGCTGCTGCTGTCGGTCGCGCTCTACATCGTCGCGCCGCTGGCGGCCGCCTGGCTCGTGCGCCGCGCGATCCTGCGCCACGTGCACGGCGAAGCGCGGCTCGTGCGCACGATCAAGGTGCTGCATCCCGTTTCGCTTGTCGCTCTGCTGGCTACGCTCGTATTGCTGTTCGGCTTTCAGGGCAAACAGATCGTGCGCCAGCCGCTGGTGATCCTGCTGCTGGCGGTACCCATCCTGATCCAGGTGTTCTTCAACTCGGGGCTGGCATATTTTCTCAACCGCGCGCTGCGCTCGCCGCACTGTGTCGCCGGTCCTTCGGCCCTCATCGGCGCGAGCAACTTCTTCGAGCTGGCCGTGGCCACGGCCATCGCCCTGTTCGGCTTCGAGTCGGGGGCGGCGCTCGCAACCGTCGTGGGTGTGCTGATCGAGGTGCCGGTGATGCTCGCCGTCGCCCGTCTCGTCAACCGCTCGCGCGCCTGGTACGAGCGCAAACCGGGCATTCTGACTTACGCCGAGTGTTGCCCTGCCTCGGGTATACCATCCGGCGGCTGATAAACACCGGCACCTACCGCCAATCCCCACGCGCGCCAGCTTACCTGTCTGGCTTGGCATGATTTCTGGCGCGCAGCGCCGTCTGAAATTACACACGGAACGCGTCCGAGCATCAACCCTGAACCCAGTGCGATTAGCCCGATCGTACAGCAGAGAAAATTTTACCATTGTCACAAAACTGTCATATTCATTCATCAAACTGTCACACGACTGAAGAATGATGTGCCTCGCATTTCATCATTCAAACATCTGGAGATATCAAAACTATGTACAAGCAACTCAAACAGGCCGCCATGGCTTCGGTCGTGGCCCTCGGTTTCATCGCTGGATCGGCGCAGGCGTCCGCACTCATGAACGGCGCCGGCGCCACCTTCCCCTACCCGATTTACGCCAAGTGGGCGGATGCCTACAAGACCAAGACCGGCATGAGCCTGAATTACCAGTCCATCGGTTCCGGCGGCGGCATCAAACAGATCAAGGCCAAAACGGTGGATTTTGGCGCGTCCGACAAACCGTTACCCATTGAGGAACTCAACGAGAGCGGGCTGTTGCAATTTCCCATGGTCATGGGCGGCGTGGTGCCCGTGGCTAACCTCCCCGGTATCAAGCCCGGCGAATTGAAACTGACCGGACCGGTGCTGGCCGACATTTATCTCGGCAAGATCAAGACTTGGGACGATGTTGCGATCGCCAAGCTCAATCGGGGCGTGAAGCTTCCGTCTGAAAAGATCGCCACCGTCGCGCGCGCGGACGGCTCCGGCACCACTTACATTTTCACACATTACCTTTCCAAGGTGAGTCCCGAGTTCAAGGAAAAGATCGGCAACAACACCTCCGTCTCCTGGCCCTCCGGCGTGAGCGGCAAGGGCAATGAAGGCGTAGCCTCGTACGTGCAGCGCATTAAGGGTGCGATCGGCTACGTCGAATATGCCTACGCGTTGCAGAACAAGATGACCTACGCCCAATTGCAGAACAAAACCGGCAAGTTCGTCAGTCCCGACAGCGCCTCGTTCCAGGCCGCCGCCGCGGGCGCGGACTGGGCGAACACCCCGGGCTTTAACCTGATGCTTACCGACCAGCCCGGCGCCGGCAGCTGGCCGATCACCGGGGCCACGTTCATCCTGATGCACAAGAATCAATCCAAACCGGAAGTCGCCCAGGAAGTCCTGAAATTCTTCGACTGGGCCTACCGTCACGGCGACAAGCTGGCGGAACAGCTCGATTACGTGCCGATGCCTGCCGCCGTGGTCAAGCTGGTGGAGGAAACATGGAAAAAAGAGATCAAAGACCCCAGTGGAAAAGCTGTCTGGACCGAAGCCTCGATCCAGAAGTAAGATGGCCGAAACACAAGGAACAAAATCCTGGCGGGGTCTTTCAAAGACCCCGCTTCGCTTTCGATGAAAACCATTCAATCCCATATTTCCGACAGCAAAATCCGGCGCCAGCGCTTGATGGACAAATCGTTCCAGGGCGCGACCACGCTGTTCGCGGGCCTTGTCTTCGTACTGCTGGTCAGCATCATCGTGTCGCTGTTCATCGGCAGCTGGGAGGCGATTCGCACCTTCGGCCCTGCGTTTCTCGTCACCGATGAGTGGAATCCGGTCACCGAAAAATTCGGCGCGCTGGTGCCCATCTACGGCACGCTCGTCAGTTCGTTCATCGCATTGCTCATCGCCGTGCCGATCGGTTTCGGCATTGCCGTATTTCTGACGGAAGTGGCGCCACACTGGATGCGGCGCCCGGTCGGTACCGCCATCGAACTGCTGGCCGCCATTCCCAGCATCATCTATGGCATGTGGGGTCTGTTTGTGTTTGCGCCGGTCATGGCTAATCATGTTCAGCCCTGGCTGCAGGATCATTTCGGCGAGGCCGCCGTCATCGGACCGTTGTTTCAAGGCGCCCCGCTCGGGATCGGCATGCTGCCGGCCGGGATCATCCTCGGCATCATGATCATCCCCTTCATCGCCGCGATCATGCGCGACGTGTTTGCGACCACGCCCCAATTTCTGAAAGAATCGGCCTATGCCATGGGCGCGACCACCTGGGAAGTGGTGTGGCACGTGGTGCTGCCGTATACACGCGTGGGCGCGATCGGCGGCATTTTTCTCGGCTTGGGCCGGGCGCTGGGAGAAACCATGGCGGTCACTTTCATCATCGGCAACGCCCATCGTCTGAACATTTCGCTGTTTGAGCCGGGCAACACCATTGCCTCCACGCTCGCCAATGAATTCACCGAAGCCGTTGGCAGCGTACACACCTCGTCGCTGCTGGCGCTCGGCCTGGTGCTGTTCATGATTACCTTTGTGGTTTTGGCCCTTGCGAAGCTGCTGCTGACCAGCCTGCAATCGCGCGATCAGCGGCGCAGGTAGGAGGAAACCATGGACTGGCGATATCTGCGGCGGCGGACATTAAACATCGTAAATTTATCCGGCTCGGTGCTGGCCACCCTGTTCGGGTTGTTCTGGTTGTTCTGGATCCTGTGGGTTACCTTCAGCGCCGGGTTCTCGGCCATCGACTGGAATCTCTTTACGCAGGACACACCGCCGCCCGGCGGCCAGGGCGGGCTCGCCAACGCCATCGTCGGCAGCCTGATGATGGTCGGCATCGCCACCTTGATCGGAACGCCCATCGGTATCCTGGCGGGAACCTATCTCGCGGAATTCGGCAACAATAGATTCATGGCGGCCGTCATCCGCTTCATCAACGATATCCTCCTGAGTGCGCCATCCATTATCATCGGGCTTTTCATCTATGAGCTGGTGGTCGTCAAGATCGGGCATTTCTCCGGTCTCGCGGGTGCCCTCGCGCTCTCCATCATCCTGCTGCCGGTCGTGATCCGCACCACGGAAGAAATGCTGCGCCTGGTGCCGAACACCCTGCGCGAGGCGGCGCTGGCGCTCGGCGCACCGCGCTGGAAGGTGATCACGCTCGTGGCCTACCGCGCCGCCCTCTCCGGTATACTGACCGGGGTACTGCTGGGGATTGCGCGCATTGCGGGCGAAACGGCGCCCCTGCTCTTCACCGCCCTCAACAATCAGTTCTGGAGCACGGACTTGAATCAGCCCATGGCGAACCTGCCCGTGGTGATATTCCAGTTTGCCATGAGTCCCTACCCGGGATGGCAGTCGCTGGCATGGGCGGGTTCCCTGTTGATCACGCTGAGCGTGCTTGCCCTCAGCATCGTCGCACGCATCCTGTTGCGCAAAGCCAAGATGGAAAACCAATGATGAATACCCCCGGCAGCACCGCCGACAAGATCCAGGTACGCCAGCTCAACTTTTTCTACGGCAAGTACCGTGCGCTCACGGACATCAACATGAGCATTGCCGCGAACAAGGTCACGGCCTTCATCGGCCCGTCCGGCTGCGGCAAATCCACGTTGCTGCGTACCTTCAACCGCATGTACGAG
>CAYIQV010000007.1:0-16605 GCA_964365635.1 uncultured Acidiferrobacteraceae bacterium | reverse complement strand
CCTTCGGGCAGAAACAGGAAGCTGATCTGCCGGCCCTCGCGCAATACCGGCAGGGCATTTTCCAGTGCGCGCCAGGCCGCTTCGCGCCCGGCACGATCACCGTCAAAACAGAAAATCACTTCCGGCGCGTGCCGGAACAAACGATCCAGATGATCGCGTGTCGTGGCGGTGCCCAGCGTAGCCACAGCGAAGTCGATGCCAAACTGTGCCAGCGCCACCACGTCCATGTAGCCTTCGACGACCAGCACCCGGTTCTCGCGCTTGATCGCCTCGCGCGCCCGGAAAAGTCCGTAGAGCTCGCGCCCTTTGTGGAACAGCGGGGTTTCGGGGGAGTTGAGATACTTGGGCTCTCCTTTGCCAATCACGCGGCCACCAAAAGCCACGATGCGACCGCGGTGATCTTCAATCGGGAACATGACGCGGGCACGAAACCGATCGTAGAATCCGCCGCCGTCTTTCTTGGCCGCCAGGCCCGCACGCACCAGAGCCTCGCGGCTTTCCGCGTCCTTTCCCAGCACACGCACCAGATTGTCCCAACCCTCGGGGGCAAACCCGAGACCGAATTCATTGGCGATCTCTCCGGTGATGCCACGGCCCTTGAGGTAGTCGGCAGCCTCGCGGGCTTGGGGGTGCTCACGCAACTGTTGCCGGTAAAAACGCGAGGCTTCGCCCATGATACCCAGCAGGTCCGCACCCGTATCGGAATCGGCTTCAGGGGTGCTACGTGCTTCCTGTGGAATAGGCAGACCGGCACGCGTAGCCAATTCCTCCACCGCCTCCGGGAAACTCATGTGCTCATAATCCATGAGAAACCCGATCGCCGAACCGTGCACCCCGCAACCGAAACAATGATAGAACTGCTTGTCGGCACTGACGGTAAATGAAGGGGTTTTCTCATCGTGAAAGGGACAGCAGGCCTTGTAGTCCTTGCCGGCCTTTTTAAGCGGCACGCGCGCATCGATGACATCCACGATGTCGGTGCGGATCAGAAGGTCGTCGATGAACTGCTTGGGTATGCGGCCAGCCATAGGAATATTCTAAACAGGCCGCCGGAGGGCGGAAAACGGAAAATAAAAACGCGTAACCGAACAGACTAAACGGCGCTTCAACCGCCGAGTTTGGCTTTGATTTTGCTGCCCACCTGGCCCATGTCCGCCCGGCCCTGGAGCTGGGCTTTAAGGATACCCATGACCTTGCCCATGTCCTTGATAGAACTCGCCGAGGTGGTAGCGATGGCTTCGACAATGAACTTGTCGATTTCATCGTCGGAGAGTTGTTGTGGCATATAGACCTGCCACACAGCCATTTCACTGCGTTCCTTGTCGGCGAGGTCTTTGCGCCCGCCCTTTTCAAATTGTTCGATCGACTCGCGGCCCTGCTTGAGAAGCTTTTCGATGACGGCCACGACTTGCGCGTCGTCGAGCTGGACACGCCCGTCCACTTCACGCTGTTTGATTGCGGCCGTCAGCATGCGCAACGTACCCAGGCGCGCCTCTTCCTTGGCGCGCATGGCCGTTTTCACATCGTCGTTGATTTTTTCCTTAAGGCTCATCGCCCAAGGCTGCTGCGAAGAAGTTTAAGTACGGGTACTGGTGGCAGCGGGCGTACGCGGCAGGATGCCCGCGCGGCGCATGCTCTTCTTGATTTCGCGCTTGCGCGCCGCGGCGGCCTTGCGCTTGCGAATCTCGGTCGGCTTCTCGTAGTGCTCGCGACGACGCATTTCGGTGAACACGCCCGCCTTCTCGCAGGAACGGCGGAAGCGGCGCAGGGCCATCTCAAACGGCTCGTTATCTTTAATCCGGACTGAAGGCATGAGTCAGCTTTTCCTTTCTGAATTATTGCGGCGGCATGAAACCATTTAAGTATTGGATCCTGTTAAACAGGATCACAAAACTGAGCCTAAGACCCATGTCGCCGCAATAATTGGCAATCTTAAGCTATCCATTATTGATCCGGCACTCAGAAAACCAAGATGGCCTTAGCATAGCTGCCATCGTGCCGGATCAATAATTCAATGAAGCGGTAATTTACTGTGGAAGGGCCGCGATTCTATAGATTCCTGACCCTTTTGTACACCAAGACACCAAAAACCAGGATACCGGGGTAGAATCGCCAGCCTATGCGCATTTTAGGCCTCGAAACCTCCTGCGATGACACCGGCGTCGCCCTGTACGACTCCGACCGGGGTTTATTGGCCCACCGCCTGTTTTCCCAGATTGAACTGCACCTCGACTACGGCGGCGTCGTCCCGGAGCTGGCTTCGCGCGACCACATCCGCAAGGCCCTGCCACTCATCCAGGCGGTCATGCAGGAAGCGCGGACCACGTCCGCTGAGATCGACGGGATTGCCTTTACAGCCGGTCCCGGACTCGCGGGGGCGCTGCTCGTGGGCGCGGCCTTGGGAAGATCGCTCGCGTTTGCCTGGAATGTACCTTGTGTGGCGGTCCACCACATGGAAGGGCACCTGCTCTCACCCATGCTCGAACCCGATCCGCCGGCCTTTCCCTTCACCGCCCTGCTCGTCTCCGGCGGACATACCTTGCTGGCCTCCGTGGAAGGCATCGGCCAATACCAGATTCTCGGCGAGTCGGTCGATGACGCCGCAGGCGAAGCCTTCGATAAAACTGCGAAGCTTCTGGGCCTCGGTTATCCCGGCGGGCCGGCGATTGCGCGCGTGGCCCCACAGGGAACACCCGGACGATTTCAGTTCCCCCGCCCCATGACTGATCGGCCCGGATTCGATTTCAGTTTCAGCGGACTCAAAACCGCGGCGGCCACCGCCATTCAGAAACTGACATTGAATGAACAGGCCATCGCGGACATTGCACTGGCATTCGAAGAAGCGGTCGTCGACACGCTCGCCATCAAATGCCAACGCGCGCTGGATGAAACCGGGCACGGTCGGCTGGTGGTGGCGGGCGGCGTGAGCGCCAATCGCCGTTTGCGCGAACAACTGGTGCGCATGGCAGAGTCCCGAGGCGTGCGCGTGTATTACCCGCGCCCGGAATTCTGCACCGACAATGGCGCCATGATTGCGTATGTCGGTTGCCTGCGACTCGCGGCGGGGCAGAGCGAACCGCTGGCCTTCAACGCGCGGGCGCGCTGGCGCATTGAGGAGTTGACGCACTGAGTGCACGTCAGCGGCCGATTTTGGTTTCGGTTCCGGCGAGCAGGTTACGGATGTTGGAGCGGTGCCGGAATATCAGAAACCCGCTCATGGAGCTCATGACGACGACATAGGGCAGGCCCGGGGACAGCCACGCGACATAAAATGGCGCGGCCACGGACGCCGCCAATGCCGACAGCGAGGAATAGCGAAACACGATAGCCGTCACGAGCCAGGTCGCCATCAATGCCAGGCCGATCCAGGGATTGAGCGCGAACCAAACCCCCAGGGCCGTGGCCACACCCTTGCCGCCCTTGAAGCCGAAGAACACCGGGAATAGATGACCGATGAAAGCCATGAACACCGTGGCCGCAAGAATCATGGGGTCATCCGTCAGCAGCCGCGCCACCGCTACAGGTATCACCCCTTTGAGGATATCGCCCACCAAGGTAACGATCGCGGCCAGTTTGCCGCCGTAACGCAGGATATTGGTCGCCCCGGGATTGCCGGAACCGACCTGCCGCGGGTCCTGCAGGCCCATGGCCTTGGCCACCACCACCGCCGTCGAGATAGAACCGAACAGATAGGCCGCAAGCGGCAGGAGATAGGGCATCATGGCGCTATTGGAAAGGGTATGGCACCGGCGCGTCAAGGTGAAAACCGAAAGAAATAGGCTCGCGCTGGTCGAGGCGTTTTCGTTATAGTTCGGCCATGGACATCATCTTCCTGCACGGCCTCAAGATCGAATGTGTCATCGGCATCTGGGATTGGGAACGCAAGATCAAGCAAAGTCTGATCTTTGACCTCGACATGTCCGCGGATATCCGGCGCGCGGCGGCGACCGACTCGATCGACGATACCCTGAACTACAAGGCCGTGGCCAAACGGCTGCAGGAGTTCGTGGGCCAATCCCGGTTTCAGCTGGTCGAAACCCTGGCGGAAAAGGTGGCCGAAATCATCCTCAGTGAGTTCAAGGTGCGCTGGGTGCGGGTGCGCGTCAACAAAAAGGGTGCTGTCAGCGGCGCGCGCGACGTGGGCGTCCTCGTCGAACGCGGCGAAAAGCCGAATTAGACAGAATGCCCCAGGTCTTTGTCAGCATCGGCAGTAACATCGACAGGGAAAATAATATCCGCGGCGCCCTCCGCGAACTCCGCTCTCATTACGGTGCCTTAGTCCTCTCGCGCGCCTACGAAAGCAAGGCCGAGGGTTTCACCGGCGACAATTTCTACAACCTGGTCGTCGCCTTCGACACCAACGAAGCCATCGAACAAATCAAAGAAAACCTGAGACGGATCGAGGCGCAGTTCGGTCGCGAGCGTAGCGGCAACCGCCATGGCTCACGCACGCTCGACCTGGACCTGTTGTTGTATGGCGAGGTGGTACGACACGACGGGACCGTCAACCTGCCGCACCCCGATATCGGCCGCTATGCCTTTGTCCTGAGGCCACTTGCAGAAATGGCGCCGCAACAGCGGCATCCGGAAACGGGGCAAAGTCTGGCGCAGATGTGGAAGAAATTCGAGAAAAGCGGCCAGAAAATCCAGGCCGTCGAAGTGGACACCGGCGGCTGACGCCTTATCTACAAAACCACCCAGCGTCCGCCGTCCACCACCATCACCTGACCGGTGATAAAGCCGGCGTCGCGAATCAGGAACAGCGCCGTGCGCGCAATATCCTCCGGATCGCCGGAGCGCTTGAGCGGCGTGCGCGAGATGATGCGTTGCTTGGACATCTCATCGAGATTACTTTCCGGCCAGAGAATCACGCCAGGGGCAATGGCATTGACCCGGATCTCGGGACCCAGCTCACGGGCCAACGACTTGGTCAGCATGATCACACCGGCTTTGGCGATGCTGTAGATGTGATAGCCGATCAGCGGCCGGTCGCCATACACATCCGCGATATTGACGATGCAGCCATTGGTTTTTTTGAGCGGAGCAACAGCTGCCTGCGAAAGGAAATAGGGCGCCTTGAGGTTAGTGTCGATAATATCGTGCCACTGCTCCTCGGTGGACTCGCTCACAGAAGTCGGATAGAACCGAGAGGCGTTATTGATCACGACATCCAGCCGGTCGAATGACTCGATGGTTTCAAACACCAGATTCTTCGCCAGCCGCTCGCCGTTGTTGAGATCCCCACGCACCAGCATGACACTCTCGGGGCGCGCCTGGTGCAGTTCCTCCTGCAGGGCACGCGCGGCCTTCTCAGACGTGTGATAGTGGATCACGATCTTCATGCCCTGAGAATGCAGGACGCGCGCCATGGCCGCACCGATGCGGTGCGCGCCTCCCGTGATCAGGGCAACCTTGTCTTCGAGGGAATTATCCTGCATATATGACTGGTAGCCCTACTCGCTCACACTCGTTCGTCTTGATCTTAAAGACCCAGTATAGTTCTTGAATCAGACACATTACCGATTATCCGCCCCTGCGCCAATAGCCATCCTGATGAATCCGACCCGCCCTGACGACAACTCCCTCTTCAGCCCTGAGCGGCAGGCGCTGCCGCCACCGGCAGCCGAGGAACAGGCACACAGCGACAAGCTGGTGCGCCACATCGTCGAGGAGATCACCGCCAGCGGCGGGAAAATCAGCTTTGCCCGCTTCATGGAACTGGCACTGTACGCGCCGGGGCTTGGCTACTACGTGGCCGGGAAATATAAATTCGGCGCCCAGGGCGATTTCGTGACCGCCCCGGAACTCGGCTCCCTGTTTGCGCGCTGTCTCGCGCACCAGTGCCAGACCATCCTGAAGAACATGGACAGCGGCGACGTGCAGGGACGCACAAGTGCCGCGGGAGACAGGATGTCGGAAGCGGCAGATATCCTTGAAGTCGGGGCCGGCAGTGGCGTATTGGCGGCGGATCTGCTGCTGGCACTGGAGGCGGCCGATGCGCTTCCGGAGCGTTACTTCATTCTTGAACTCAGCGCCGACCTCTGCGAACGCCAAGCCGAAATGCTCCTGCAAAAAGCGCCACACCTGGTCGACCGAGTGCATTGGCTCGATGCGCTGCCCGACAGTTTCCGCGGCATTGTGCTCGCCAATGAACTGCTTGACGCCACGCCGGTGGAGCGATTTCGCGTCACGGAAAGCGGCATCAACCAGATTCATGTCGCCTGGGAAGACGGCCGCTTCGTCTGGCAAGAACAGCCTATTGAGGCCGCGATTCAACTGCCCACTTTGCCGGTTGGCTATGTCTCGGAAATCAACCTGCACGCCGAGGCCTGGGTGCGCAGCCTCGGTGACATTCTGACACAGGGAGTCATATTGCTCATTGATTACGGATTTCCGCGCGCCGAGTTCTATCATCCCCAGCGATCGCAAGGCACGCTCATGTGCCATTACCGGCACCGCGCCCACGACGATCCCCTCCTCCTCGTCGGCCTGCAGGACATCACCGCGCACGTGGACTTTACCGCCATGGCGGAAGCGGGAACCGATGCCGGCCTGTCCCTGCTGGGATATACTTCGCAGGCGGCATTTCTGCTTGGCAACAACCTGGATCAGATCGTCGCCGCGTCCGACCCCAATGATGTGCGTGCGCATCTGGCCTTGACACAGCAGGTCAAGAAACTCACGCTGCCGCACGAAATGGGCGAACTCTTCAAGGTCATGGCGCTCGGACGCGGCATCAAGGAACCGCTGCGCGGTTTCTCCATACAGGACCGGCGCGGGCGATTATGAAATCCAAGTTGTCACTGAAATGATCAAAGCGATTGTTACCGATATTGAAGGCACGACCTCGTCGTTGTCCTTCGTCAAAGATGTGTTGTTTCCCTACGCGCGCGAACGCATGGCCGATTTTGTGCGCGGGCATGCGAAGGATGCGGCGGTCAGGCGCTGGCTCGACGAGGTTCGTCAGATTGCCGGCTCCGCCCTCAGCAATGACGAAATCATTACCCAACTCATCCGTTGGATCGACGAGGACAGGAAGATCACGCCGCTCAAGGCGCTCCAGGGCATGATCTGGGAGGACGGTTACAAAAAGGGCGACTTCAAGGGTCACATATATGAAGACGCCGTGCGCCATTTACGAAAATGGAAGGACGCCGGCATCCGGCTTTATGTTTATTCCTCGGGCTCGGTGCTGGCGCAGAAGCTACTCTTTGCGCACACCGACTATGGTGACCTCATGCCGCTATTCTCAGGCTACTTCGACACCAACATCGGCGGCAAGCGCGAGGCGGATTCCTATCGCAAGATCGCGAAATCGATCAGCGTGGCGCCGGCCGATACGCTATTTCTCTCCGACATCCGGGAAGAACTCGACGCCGCGCTGACCGCAGGCATGCAAACGCGGTGGCTGGTACGGGAGGGTGCACTGGAGACCAAGGCGGCGCACCAGCAGACCCGAAATTTCGACGATGTAGTGCTCTAAACCGGCCGCGCCCAGAGGTCGTGTTCGCTCGCACGGGTGATCTGCACCCGGCAGAATTCACCCACCTTTGCATTCTTCACCGGTTCGACATAAACCACACCATCGATCTCCGGCGCATCCGCGGCGGAGCGGGCAATCGCGGTGCTGCCGTCCACGGCATCGACCAGCACCGTCAGCGTCAGGCCGACCTTGCGATGCAACTTGTCGGCCGATATTTTTTCCTGCACCGCCATGAAGCGCGCGAGACGCTCCTCTTTCACTTCTTCCGGCACCGGATCAGGCAGCGCATTCGCCACCGCGCCTTCCACCGGGGAATAAGCAAAGGCCCCCACGCGATCGAGCTGCGCTTCCTTGAGGAACGCGAGCAACTCCTCGAATTCCTGTTCCGTCTCGCCGGGGAAACCGACGACAAACGTGGAGCGCAACGTGATGTCCGGGCAGATACGGCGCCAAGCCTCGATGCGCCGGAGCGTATCCTCGGCACTCGCCGGACGTTTCATGAGCTTCAAAATCCGCGGGCTCGCGTGCTGAAACGGCACATCCAGATACGGCAGGATCTTGCCCGCGGCCATGAGCGGGATGACTTCATCCACATGCGGATAGGGATAGACGTAATGCAATCGCACCCACACACCAAGTTCGCCCAGGGCCTGCGCGAGTTCCGTCATTCTCGTTTTGATCGGTCGCCCTCTCCAGAAGCCAGGACGGTATTTCACGTCCACGCCATAGGCGCTCGTGTCTTGCGAGATCACCAGCAACTCCTTTACACCCGCTGCGACCAGATTTTCCGCCTCCTGCATCACCTCGCCGATGTCGCGACTCACCAGATCGCCGCGCAGCGACGGGATGATGCAGAACGTGCACCGATGGTTGCAGCCCTCGGAAATCTTGAGATAGGCGTAATGCCGCGGCGTCAGTCTGATCCCCTGCGGCGGGATCAGACTCGTGTACGGGTCATGCGGGCGCGGCAGATGTGCGTGCACGGCACCCATCACTTCATTGAGCGCATGCGGCCCGGTCACGGCCAGCACCTGCGGGTAGGTTTGCTTGACGATGTCGCCCTTGGCGCCGAGACAGCCGGTGACGATCACCCGGCCATTTTCTGCGAGCGCCTCGCCGATGGCATCGAGTGATTCCTCGACGGCGCTGTCGATAAACCCGCAAGTGTTGACCACCACGAGATCGGCGCCATCGTAGCTGGGCGAAATTTCATAACCCTCAGCGCGCAATTGCGTAAGCACGCGCTCGGAATCCACCAGCGCCTTGGGACAGCCGAGGCTGACAAACCCGATGCGCGGCGCGGCGGCTGACTTTGACTTCGTTTTGGACGAGGCCTTTCTGGGTACAGCTTTGGCCATGAATGCTTACTCGACTTTGATGTAGGAAAAACCCTGCTGCTGTAACTCGGCAATACGCACCACGCCCGAGCGCACGATCTCCACCCCGGGGATGAGTTTCTTCTCGTCGAGTCCCGTCTGCTCACGCGTGATACCGCACAGTTCCAGTTTCACGCCGAAGGTCTCGCGCAGGGTGTTGAGCCGCCCGAGCAGGTTCTCGCGCCGCTTCTTGAGTTCGGCATCTTCGGCAAATGGCGTGCCGGTGAGTTTGTCTTGGGTGACAAAACGAATGCCGTACGAAACAAACACGATGCGCACGTCATAGTCCACCAGACCTTCCTGATAAACACCGACCATGTTGTTGATGCTCGTGAGCATGGCACTGAAACGGCGCGGATCGGCGAAGTCGGCGTGATACACGACCTTCACCACGTTGTCGGCCTTGGGTTTCGCATCAGGCACAGGCGATTCTGCCAGTGTCATTCCCGGCGCACCCAGTAGCAACACCGTGGCGGCGATAAAAAGGTATCTCATGAAATCGGGAATCGGGAGCTGCATGGCTTGCTCTCCTTTACGGATGCCGGAAAAACTACGGTTGGTTGGCTAATGATAACACCTGCCGCACGGCGGCAATGCGCGCCTCGCGGATGCGCGCGCCAATCTCGGGGCCTGGGCTGCCGGCGGCGGCCAACGCGGCGGTGTCGACCGCACGCGCGGCGGCAAAACAGCTGCGGAAAAGCGCCGCCTGCGGATAGGGCCTGTCTTCGAGACCGGTGCGCCCACGAAAATCAGCCTCGCAGGCGGAAACGAACAAGTCCACGCGCTCGGGCCGGCGGAAGGCATCCATGGCCTCCAACGTATCGACCGCTGTCGCCGGCCGCAGTTCCGCGATTTTGTGGCAGTGGGCGTGAAAACGCGCCGTGATCACGGCGAGGTCACGATACTCATTCGGCACGCGAAACCGCTGGCAGAGGTTTTTTACCAATTCCGCCCCGCGTTCCTCGTGACCGATGTGCTGCGGCCACTCGGTCGGCGGCGTCGTGCCCTTGCCGAGGTCGTGCATGAGCGCAGCGAAACGCACGCGGCCATCAATCGAAAGTTTTGCCGCCTGATCGAGCACCATCATCACGTGCACGCCGGTGTCCACTTCCGGGTGATGTTTTTCCGGTTGCGGCACGCCATAGAGCGCCTCGATCTCCGGAAACAGGCGTTTCAGCGCCCCGCAACCGCGCAGCACTTCAAAAAAATGCGATGGCCTGTCTTCGCCCAGCGCGCGCTCAAGCTCGGCCCACACGCGCTCGGCCACGAGATGATCGACCTCGCCCGAGGCGACCATGTTCTGCATGAGCTGGTTGGTCTCCGGCGCCACACGAAAGCCGCGATCAGCAAAGCGCGCCGCAAAGCGCGCCACGCGCAGGACACGCACTGGGTCTTCGGCAAAGGCCTCCGACACATGGCGCAGCAGGCCATTGCGCAAGTCGTCCGCGCCATGAAACGGATCAGCGAGGTGGCCCGATTCGTCCTCGGCCATGGCATTGATGGTGAGGTCACGCCGGCGCAGGTCTTCCTCGAGCGTCACATCGGGCGCGGCATAGATCGTAAAACCCTTGTAGCCGTGGCCGGACTTGCGCTCGGTGCGCGCCAGTGCGTACTCCTCTTTCGTGACCGGATGCAGAAACACCGGGAAATCCGCGCCCACGGGCTTGAAGCCCTTGGCGGTCATTTCCTCCGGTGTGCTGCCGACGACGACATAGTCCCGGTCCTGGACCGGCAGGCCTAGAAGTTTGTCACGCACCGCGCCGCCAACGAGATAAATCTTCATAGTATGACAAGACGAACGAACGTTAGTGAGTAGGGCTACCTCTTTAGGGCGACATCGTATCTGTGGCATAGTATCGACGCCAAGTCCTTTCACCCATGATCCGCGCCCTCCGATCCCTGCTTCCGCTGCTGCCGCTCCTGCTCCTCGCGGGCTGCGCCCATTTCAGCTACTACGCGCAGGCCATCGGCGGGCAAATGGACATTCTCGCCAAATCGCGCCCCATCGATGAATGGATCGAGGACCCCGCAACAACACCCGAGACCAGGCAGAAGCTCGCCACCGCGCTCACACTGCGGGAATTCGCCACCCGCGAGTTGGGGCTGCCCGACAACCGCAGCTACCGCAACTATGCCGACCTCGAACGCCCCTTTGCCGTGTGGAATGTGTTCGCCACGCCGGAGTTATCCTTGCAGCCCAGGGAATGGTGCTTCGTGGTAGCGGGCTGTGTGTCCTACCGTGGCTACTTCGCACAAGCAGAAGCCGATCGATTCGCCGCCGAACTGAAGCAGCAGGGGGATGACGTGTATGTCGGCGGGGTCGCTGCCTATTCGACCCTGGGCTGGTTCAACGACCCCATGCTCAATACCGTCCTGAAACGCTCCGAAACTGAAATCGCCGGCATCCTGTTTCATGAACTTGCGCACCAGAAACTGTACGTCAAAAACGATTCCGCCTTCAACGAATCCTTCGCCACAGTGGTCGAGCTGGAAGGCGTGAAGCGCTGGCTCCGGAAGCAAGGCAAACCCGAGGAATTCCAGCGTTACCAGAAAAACATGAAACGGCGCGAAGAATTTGTCGCGCTCGTACTCCGGCACCGCGAACGACTGGAGAAAATATATGCCGCTAGCCTAGACGACAACGAAAAACGCGCCACCAAGGCGCACATTCTGGCGGAACTCAGGAAGGATTATCTGGCGCTTAAAACCGGCTGGGGTGGATACGAAGGATACGACAGCTGGTTTGCACAGGACCTGAACAATGCCCGCCTGGTTTCCATCGGGCTTTATCACCAATATGTTGCGGCATTTCAGAAGTTGCTGACGCGGCAGAGGAATGATCTCACCCTCTTTTATCAGGCCGTCGAAGAAATGGTGCGGCAACCAAAAGAAAAGCGCGATTCAGCTTTGCGCGAGCCAGGCGCTTCCTAGTCTCGTTTGCTTAACGCTGGACGTTAGTTGTTCCGCGCAAGATATGTCGGCGCGATTTCTTCCAGGCTCGCCGGCTCAACACCAAACACCTCCGGAAAACCCTTGTCGCACACACTGTCGATCTTCAGCGAACGATAATTGTCGAGCGAGAACGGCTTGCCCGGCACGAATTCCAGCATCGCCGCCTGCAGCCAGGACAACCGATCGTTCAAACCAATAATGCGGGTGCGCAGGCCCAGCTGTTGCGCCACGTAGGTCACGAGTGCATGCAGGGTGTACACCTTCGGGCCACAGAGATCATAACGCTCGCCGAAGGTCTGGTGATTGTCGAGCGCCTCGGCAAAGGCACGGGCCACGTCGCCAGCGTATACCGGCTGAAAGCGCGCGTGCGGGCAGGCGAGCGGAAACACGAGGGGCGAGAGCTGCAGCAGCTGCGCGAAGCGGTTAAGAAAACTGTCGCCGGGACCGAAGATCACCGAGGGCCGGAAACTCGTGACATGAAAATCCGGGGTAGCAGCGTGGTGCGCGGCATCCTCACCGAAGGCCTTGGTACGCAGGTAGTGACTCGGGGCGTCGTGAGCGGCGTGCAACGCGCTCATGTGCAACAGACGCTTGACGCCGGTCTCCCGGCAGGCCAGCACGATCTTCTCCGGCAGGTCGGCGTGCACCCGCGCAAAGCCCTTGCCGGAGCGGCCCTGCTCATTGAGGATGCCGACCAGGTTGATGACGGCATCCATGGCCGCTCCCGGCATCCTGCCTCCCGCGGCATTTGTACGTCCCTGTACATCATTCTCAAACTGACGGCGCAGGAACGCGCTGTCGTGCACGTCGCCTTCCACCACCTGTACGGTCGGCAGGACCAGCAGGTCGCGGTGGCGCTCGCGGTGGCGCGTCAGCACCCAGACGCGATGCCCCCGTTCGACCAGTCGTGCGCACAGCGCATGGCCGACGAAACCGGTTCCGCCGAGGAGGCAAATGTTACGTGTGGGCATCGGGTATCTCTCGGGTGATGCGCCCGCGCGGGCTGCCGGGCATGCCCGTGGTTGTACAAACCCGCGCGGGGCAAGTCAAGCGCGGGTGCTTTAAGGAAAATATGATTCTTTGACGCAAAGACGCGAAGGCGCGAAGAAAAGCCCGGATAAGGAAATGAAATATATTCTTTGCGTCTTTGCGGCTCTGCGTCAGAAACTAAATAAATCAGTGGTTCTTAGGTGTTATTCCGGGACGGGCGCGATGATCGGCATGCGGTTGCGCAGGCGCAGCGGCTGGCTGGCCAGACGATAATCGTAGATGGTGGTAAACGACATGACGTTTTTGACGTAGTCCCGCGTTTCATTAAACGGGATCGTTTCCACCCAGATGTCCGCGTCCAGCGCGCGGTCTTCAGGCAACCAGGTGCTCACCCGGTGTGGCCCGGCGTTGTACGCGGCGGTGGCCAGTGCCTGATTGCCCCGGTTGTAGCCGAGCACTTCCTTGAGGTAGCTCACGCCGAGGCGCAGGTTGTTTTCGACGTTGAGCAGCGCGTTGTTGCTGCGGATGGGAATGTTGAGCTTGCGCCCGGCGAGCCGCCCAGTGGCCGGCATCAACTGCATCAACCCCAGCGCCCCGGCCTGCGAACGCGCATCCACGACAAACGCAGACTCCTGCCGCACCACGCCGTAAACCCAGCCGGGATCGATGCCGACTTCCGTGGCATTGCCCTCGATCATGTCGCGGTACAGCAGCGGGAAGCGCAGCTCGATGTCGTCCAGCTGGTCGCTTTTGGCCACGGTGAGGATCGCGCGGTCGTGCCAGCCCCATTGGCGCGCAATCACTGCGGCCACCGCGAGTTCGCGGTTGTTCATGCGGCGCGTGGCCCAGTTCCACTGGCGGCGTGCATCCACCACCTGGCCCATTTCGTAAAACTCCTGCGCCATCTGGATGCCCGGCCGGGCGAGCATGGCGCTGACCTCTTCCGGACTCGCTCCCACGCTCACGTGCTGCATGGAGTAGTCCGCGGCGATGCGGTCCGCCGCCAGAAATCCGTAGTAGCTGCGATCCTGCGCCAGTCTTTTGTACATCTTGCGCGCCTCGTCCTCGCTGCCGGTTGCTTCCAGAATGCGCGCGCTCCAGTAGCGCCACTGGTTATCCTGCTGGCGCTCTTCACTCAGGCCCGCGATAAAGCTGCGTGCCGTGGCCCACTCGCCCGCGAGCAGTGCCGCCTTCACACGCCACACCAACAGATTTTCGTCGCCGGGGTCGGCGGCCACGGCGGACAGCCACTTGAGCGCCTGGGGCAAATGATTCTGCGCCGCGAGGACGCCAATGTTCCGCAGGACGTAATTGTCGTCCTCACCGAAAAAATAATATTTATTCTTGAGCAGATCCCACTGGACCATGGCTTCCTCGGGGTCGCGGTAAGCCAAACGCACGACCCCATGTTTGATGATCATGCGCGCCACCGGCGTTTCCACCGGATAAGAGACATTGTGCAGCTCGCGCACCGGATCGCGATGCATCGCCTGCCAGCGCTTGATCCAGACGCGCTCGCGTGGATCGAGATGCTTGGCCAGATCGCTTGCCACTTCCAAGTGACGCGATTCCATCGCCAGACGGATGCGCGCCCAGACTTTGTCGGAGGTCATGTGACCGGCCTGGCGCCAGGCGTTGAACACTGGATCGCAGGCGGCAGGCAAGCGGCTGCCGGTGAGCCAGAGTTTTTCCACGTCGGCCATGAGCGGGGCCTGTTGTTCGCTGACTTTGAGCAGATGGTCCAGACGCAGGCAGTCCAGCTCCGGCTCGTCCTCGATATCCTTATATTCCTTCAGGAAGGTGTCCCAGTTGCCGCGGCTCGCGAGGTAACGCAGCCATCTCTTGCGGATGGTATCGCTCACCGGGGCCTGACTGTTCTCCTCCAGAAAACGGTGGATCTCTTCGGGCGGTGCGGCGGCGACACGGTTCTTCAGGAGTTCATAATCAAGATATCCGCGCAGAATGTAGTCATTCAGACGCTCATAGAGCATTTTGAACCGGGTGTGGTGCCCGGCCTTCAGCGCCTCGTAGGCGTTGGCATAATCGCGCCGCTGGGATTCTTCACCCCCCGAATACGCCTGCGCCGGCAATGCGGCCCAGCCCAGGGACAGGCAGAGAAAAATGAGGGGGCGGGAGCGAAATGGGGCCATGCTGCTTATTATAGATAACACTACTCAAGGAAGTTCTGATTAATTATGACCACTCATCGCAAAAGCGCGAGGAAAGATTGGAGAATATAAACAACAAAATTCTCTGCGCCTCCGCGTCTTTGCGTTAATGATTCATAAATCAGGACTACCCTTAAATAATTTCAATTAATTAAGAGGACATAGGCATGGCCATGGAAACGATCAACCCCACCACCGGCGAGCGGATAAAAACGTTTGACCTTTGGAATGACCGCCAACTGGAACAGGCCCTGCAGGAAGCCGCCACGGCAGCCACAGGCTGGCAAACCACCTCTTTTCCCGAACGGGCGCGGCTATTCAGGAATATCGCCGCCGAATTGCGTGCGAATACAGCGCACTATGCGGGGCTCATCACGCTGGAGATGGGCAAGATCATCAAGGAAGCGCGCGCCGAGATTGAAAAATGCGTCTGGGGATGCGAATTCTACGCCGAACAGGCCGAACGCCTTCTCCAAGACGAGAAAATCGACTCCGACGCCGGACTGAGCTATGTCGCCTATCTCCCGCTCGGCACCGTGCTGGCCGTCATGCCATGGAACTTTCCGTTCTGGCAGGTGTTCCGCTTCGCCGCGCCGAGTCTGATGGCCGGAAACACCGCCGTCCTGAAACACGCCTCAAACGTGCCGCAGTGCGCGCTCGCCATCGAGGCGATTTTTCACAAGGCCGGATTCCCCCGTGGCGTATTCCGCACTCTTATGATCTCCGCAGCCCAAGTGGAAAAGGTCATCGCTGATCCGCGCATCCATGCGGTGACACTCACCGGCAGCGAAGCGGCAGGCCGCAAAGTCGCGGCGGCAGCCGGAGCGAATCTTAAAAAGACGGTATTGGAGCTGGGCGGCTCGGATGCGTTCATCGTGCTCGCCGATGCCGATCTGGAACAAGCCGCCACCGTGGGTGTGGCCTCGCGCTTTCTTAACGGCGGCCAGAGCTGCATCGCCGCCAAGCGCTTCATTCTGGTGGAGGCCATCGCCGAGGAATTCCTGGCCCGGTTCAGGCAACAGACCCATGCCCTAAGGCTGGGTGACCCGACGCAGGAAGACACCCAACTCGGCCCCATGGCACGCGCCGATCTGCGCGATCATCTGCTGAAACAGGTCACCGATTCGGTCAGCCTGGGCGCCCACATCGCGCTGCACGGCGGACCGGCGGCTGGCCCCGGATTCTTCTACGAGCCCACGATCATCGACCATGTCCGGCCCGGCATGCGCGCGTACGAGGAGGAACTGTTCGGACCGGTCGCCATCGTCATTCGTGCGAAAGACGAGGCGGATGCCATCCGCCTCGCCAACGATCATCGCTACGGTCTGGGGGCGAGTATCTGGACTCAGGACACAAAGAAAGGGGAACAACTCGCACGACGCATCCAGTCCGGCGTGAGCTTCGTGAACGGCATGGTGAAAAGCGACCCGCGCCTGCCCTTCGGCGGCATCAAGGCCTCGGGCTACGGGCGCGAGCTATCCGTGCATGGCATCCGAGAGTTCGTGAACACGAAAACGATGTGGATCAAATAGAAAAAAAGACCGGCCGGGGTGCCCCGGCCGTTTAAACTTCTATCAACTTAGTTCTGCTTCAGAAGCGGTAGATGATCCCCGCGGTAAGCAGGTTCACTTTGTAA
>CAYIQV010000006.1:14960-17848 GCA_964365635.1 uncultured Acidiferrobacteraceae bacterium | reverse complement strand
CCGAGTCGGTCCTCGTGGAAGAGGGGCAGGTGGTGAAGAAAGGCCAGATCATGGCCTGGATGAGTTCGACCGAGCGCGCGGCGCTGATCGATGCGGCGCGGGCAAAGGGACCGGAGGAACTCAAGCGCTGGGAAGAACTTTATCGTGCCACGCCGGTGCTGGCACCGATCGGCGGCACGGTGATCCTGCGCAACATCGAGCCGGGGCAGACCTTTACCGGCAACGACGCGGTGTTTGTCATGTCGGATCGGCTTACGGTCAAGGCGCAGGTGGATGAGACCGATATCGCCCAGGTGCGCCTGCAACAGCATGCACGCATTATGCTGGATGCCTATCCCGACCAGCCTCTGGAAGGCAAGGTGGATCAGATTGCCTATGACGCCAAAACGGTAAACAACGTCACGACCTACGAGGTCGAGATTTTGCCCGGGAATACACCGGCCTTCATGCGCAGCGGCATGACCGCGAACGTGGTTTTTGTTTCCGCCACGCATCCGAACGTACTGCTGGTACCGAGCAATGCCGTGAAGGTCCGCGACGGGCATTCCTATATATTGCTGCCATCGGCGAAACCGAATGGCGCCCCGATGGAAAAGGAGATCAAAACCGGCCTGAGCGACGGCAAGCGCATCGAAGTCCTGGAGGGAGTGACGGAAGGCGAGCAGCTGCTGGCCCAGCGCTTGCGTACGGGCGGTAACAGTGATGCCACCTCAAGCCCGCTAATGCCCTTTGGCCGCCGGCGCTGATTGGCGCAACAGGGATGATCGAACTCAAGGACATTCACAAGACGTATCGCATGGGCGACACGACTGTGTATGCGCTGCGCGGGGTGTCGTTGACGATCGAGCCGGGCGAGTTTGTCGCCATCATGGGCCCTTCCGGCTCCGGCAAATCCACATTGATGCACATGATCGGGCTGCTTGACGTGCCTGATTCCGGTTCCTGTCGTCTGCTGGGGCGCGAGGTCGCCCACCTTGGGGAAGACGAACTGGCGGTGCTGCGCCGCGAGGCCATCGGTTTTGTATTTCAACAATTCAATCTGTTGCCGCGCGTTCCCGCCGACGAGAACGTCGCCATGCCACTGCTTTATTCACACCATCGGCTGGATCTGGCCCGTGCCGGCGCCTTGCTGGCGAAGGTGGGGCTAAAGGATCGGATACACCACAAGCCCAGTGAATTGTCAGGCGGGCAGCAGCAACGCGTGGCGATCGCCCGTGCGCTCATTAACGAACCCCGGATTTTGCTGGCAGACGAACCTACTGGCAATCTCGATACCGCCAGCCAGCAGGAAATCCTGGCGGTATTGAGAGAACTTAACCGCCAGGGCATCACCATCGTGATGGTGACGCACGAAGAGGAAGTGGCGCGTGAAGCGCGGCGCCGCATTCGCATCCGTGACGGCGTCATTCAATCGGACGAACGCACAGGCGCGGCGTCCGTTGCTTCTTCTTTTGCGTCTGCGCCGGTCGCGTCGCCACCCACCGCCAGGCGGTGGCGCCTCAGTGAGATCGGCGAACATCTGCGCCAGGGGCTGCGGGCACTGGCGGCCAACAAGGTGCGCACGGTTCTTTCCATGCTCGGCATTCTCATTGGTGTGGCGGCGGTCGTGACCATGCTGGCGTTGGGGCGCGGGGCACAGCGCGCTATTGAAACGCAGCTCGCCTCGCTGGGCTCGAACCTGCTCATGTTGCGTCCCGGGGCGATACGGGTCGGCGGCATCGCGCAGGACGTAGGCGCCACGACTAGGCTTACCGTGGATGATGTGACGGCGATCAAGGAACGCATCCCTGGCGTCAGGGAGGCGGCACCCTCTGTGACGGGACGCGTGCGGACAACGTTCGGTAACAAGAACTGGAACACCCTGGTGCGTGGCACGGTGCCGGTCTACGCGCGCATGCGTGCCTCCGAACCTCAGGTCGGGCGCTTTTTTACCGAAGAGGAGAACCAACGCCGCGCGCGCGTGGCGATCATCGGCCTCACGGTGGTACGCGAACTTTTCGGCGACCAGAATCCCGTGGGCGAGTTCATCAAGGTTAATCGAGTGAACTTTCAGGTGATCGGTGTGTTGCCGGAAAAAGGCGCGACCGGCTTTCAGGATCAGGATGACGTTATTATTATCCCGGTGCTCACGGCCATGCACCGGTTGCTTGGCAAGGATTACGTGGACAGCATCGACATCGAGGCGGCGAGCGCGGCGGATCTCCAACCGGTCAGTGACGCGACCATCACGCACATGGTCACGCGCCACAAGGTCCCGCTGTCGCAACAGCAGGATGCCTTCCAGATTCGGAATCTCGCGGACATCCAGTCGGCCCTGACGGAGAGCAGCCGCACCATGTCCATGCTGCTCTCCGTGATTGCCGCGATCTCGCTGCTGGTGGGAGGCATCGGCATCATGAATATCATGCTGGTGTCCGTCACCGAGCGCACGCGCGAAGTGGGACTGCGCAAGGCCGTGGGCGCGCGTCCACGCGATATCCTCGCGCAGTTCCTGACCGAAGCGGTGGTGGTCAGCGTGGTCGGCGGGCTCGCCGGGATTGCCTGCGGCTGGGCGGCGACCATCACCCTTTCAAAACTGGCGGGATGGACCGCATCCGTTTCCCTCGACTCCGTGCTGCTGGCCTTCCTTTTTTCGGCCGGTATCGGGATACTCTTCGGCATCTACCCGGCACGCAAGGCGGCGCGCCTGAACCCCATTGTGGCCCTGCGCTACGAATAGGCCGGTCAGCGCCGGATATGATAAATTGCATGCCATGTTATTCATCACTCAAGAACAACAAACGGACCTCATATGAACCTGCATGAATACCAGGCCAAGGGGCTGCTGAGAGAATGCGGCATACCGGTTCCGCCGGGAAAGCCCGCGTTCTCCGTGCGCGAGGCGTCCG
>CAYIQV010000006.1:0-14950 GCA_964365635.1 uncultured Acidiferrobacteraceae bacterium | reverse complement strand
GCGAGCGCGACAGCCACGTACACCAGTGCAAGGCCTCGCAGCCGGCTGAGACGCCTGCGCCCGAGGCGTCCGCGGCCGCGGATGAACTGGGTGGCGACAGTTGGGTGGTAAAGGCGCAGATTCACGGCGGCGGTCGAGGTAAGGCGGGCGGAGTAAAGAAGGTGGTCGGGCGCGAGGCGCTGCAAAAAACCGCAGAGGGTTTGCTGGGGACACGGTTGGTCACGCACCAGACTGGTCCCGCGGGACAGCCGGTGGATCGGCTTCTGATCGAGCAGCCTTGCTCGGTGGCTCGTGAACTGTATCTCGCCTGCCTCGTGGACCGTGCACTGGAACGTGTGGTGTTCATCGCCTCCAGCGCCGGCGGGATGGACATCGAAGAAATTGCGACCAAGCATCCGGGAAAAATTTTAAAAACGGTCGTCGATCCCGTCGCGGGTTTGCAGGCCTATCAATGTCGCGAAGTTGGCTTTGCGCTGGACCTCAAAGACAAACAGATCGCGGCGTTCACGCGCCTGATGCTCAGCGTCTACCAGCTCTTTTGTTCGCGCGATCTGAGTTTGATGGAGATCAATCCGCTGGCGATCACGGCGGCGGGGGAGCTGCTGGCGCTGGATGCCAAGATTCAGGCGGACGACAGTGCGCTTTTCCGCCAGCAGGCGCTCGATGCATTGCACGATCCGGCGCAGGACGACCCCAAGGAACAGAAGGCCAACGCGCTCGGCATTAACTATGTGACGCTCGATGGCAACATCGGTTGCATGGTGAATGGGGCGGGCTTGGCCATGGCCACGATGGATCTCATCAAGCTGCATGGCGGCATGCCGGCAAATTTTCTCGATGTCGGTGGTGGCACCACGGCGGACAAGGTGGCGGAGGCCTTCAAGCTGATTCTGTCGGACACGAACGTGAAGGCGATTCTGGTCAACATCTTCGGCGGCATCGTGCGCTGCGACCTCATCGCCGAGGGCATCATCAAGGCGGTGCAGGAGGTCGGCATAAAAATTCCCGTGGTGGTGCGTCTTGAAGGCACGAATGTCGAGAAAGGCCGCGCGCTGTTGAAGAGCAGTGGGCTCAAGATCATCACGGCGGACAGCCTGACCGATGCGGCGAAGCAGGTTGTCGCGGCGGCGGTGGGCGGTGCCCACCCTACACGAAAAATATAAATGAGTGATGTAGGGTGGGCACCGCCCACCAAACGAATGTCGTGACAGGGCCATGTCGAATTACCGCAGGGCGCGAATAGATGGCGCTACATATTTCTTTACTGTCGTTACCGGTAAGCGGCGGGAAATTCTGACACTTCCGGAAAGCCGGAAGGCTCTACGAAACGCGATTGAAGATACCCGTAAGTTACTGCCATTCACTGTAGATGTGTGGGTTTTGTTGCCGGAGCATCTTCATTGCATCTGGTCTTTGCCGGAAGGCGATGGAGATTTTTCGAAGCGTTGGGGAATGCTGAAGGCCGGGTTTTCAAAGCAGATGCGAGGAGTTCTGGAAGAAGACAAGCAATTAACAACTTCTCGCGAGAAGCACAGAGAAACATCTTTGTGGCAGCGGCGATTCTGGGAGCATGTCATTCGCGACGAGACGGATTTTCGCCGGCATGTGGATTATGTTCATTACAATCCTGTTAAGCATGGTCTCGTTGAGCGAGTTAAGGATTGGCCTTATTCTACGTTTCACAAATATGTTGAGAAGGGAGTTTATCCAGCGAATTGGGGTGATGATGAGGTGACGGATTCTGCTGGGGGTTTCGGGGAATAATTCGGTGGGCGGTGCCCACCCTACATGGAAAATATATGAGTATATTGGTTAATAAGAATACCAAAGTGATCTGCCAGGGGTTTACGGGCAAGCAGGGCACGTTCCATTCGGAGCAGGCGATTGCCTACGGCACCAAAATGGTCGGTGGCGTGACGCCGGGCAAGGGCGGGCAGACGCACCTGGGTCTGCCGGTGTTCAACACCGTGCGCGATGCGGTCAAGGAAACCGGTGCCGAGGCGACGATGATTTACGTGCCGGCGGCCTATGCGGCGGATTCGATACTGGAAGCGGCGGCGGCGGGCATCAAGGTGATTGTCTGCATTACCGAAGGTATCCCGGTGCAGGACATGCTCAAGGCCAAGGCGGCACTGCGCGCGTACCAGGGTGTTTCGCTCATCGGTCCGAATTGCCCCGGCATCATCACGCCGGGCGAATGCAAAATCGGCATCATGCCGGGCGCCATTCACAAGCCGGGCGCCATTGGCATCGTCTCTCGTTCCGGAACCCTGACGTACGAGGCGGTGTATCAAACCACGCTAGAAGGGTTGGGCCAGAGCACCTGCGTCGGTATCGGTGGCGACCCGATCCAGGGCCTCAATTTTGTCGATTGCCTGCGGATGTTCGAGGCGGATCCGCAAACGCGCGGCATCGTCATGGTCGGTGAAATCGGCGGGCAGGCGGAGGAAGACGCCGCCGCCTATATAAAGGATCACGTCACCAAGCCGGTCGTCGCCTATATTGCCGGCGTGACCGCGCCCAAGGGTAAACGCATGGGCCACGCCGGCGCGGTGATCGCGGGCGGCAAGGGCACGGCCGAGGAAAAATTCCGCGTACTGGCATCCGCCGGCGTGTATACCGTGCGTTCGCCTGCGGAGATCGGCGCCGGCATGCGTAAAGCGCTGGCATAACATGGCCGATCGCCTGCGCATCGCCTTGGGCCAACTCAACCTGCTGGTCGGGGATGTTTCCGGCAATGCCGCCAAGATGATCGCCGCCGCCAAGCGCGCGCGCGACGAATTCAAGGCCCATGCGATCGTCTTTCCCGAACTGGCCCTAACGGCGTATCCACCCGAAGATCTACTGCTGCGTCCGGAACTCTCGGTGCGCGTGGAATTGGGGCTGGGCGAGATGCTCAAGCAAATTACCGGCATCGATGTCATCGTCGGATATCCGAAACGCCAATACGGAAAACTTTTCAATGCGGCCTCGTTGCTGCGTGACGGAAAAGTCGCCGCCACCTATTTCAAGCATTGCCTGCCCAACTACGGTGTTTTCGATGAGAAACGTTACTTCGCGCCCGGCACCGATCCCTGTGTGATCAACCTTCATGGTGTTTCGGTCGGAATTACGATCTGTGAAGATGTCTGGGGAATGGGCCCGGTAGAGCAGGCGGAGGGCGCCGGTGCGCAGCTCATGCTCAATCTCAACGCCTCGCCCTATCACCTGAAAAAGGGACAGGAGCGTTTCGAGGTCGTTGCCCACCGCGCGCGCAACAACGGCGTGGCCATTGTCTATTTGAATCTTGTTGGCGGTCAGGACGAACTGGTGTTTGACGGCGATTCGTTCGTGGTGAACGCGAGCGGTAAAATGACCCAGCGTGCCCCGGCGTTTGTCGAAGGGTTGTATCTGGTTGAAATCGACACCGACAGTCAGGCGCCCATTCCCGGTCAGATCATGCCGGAACTTTCCGAGGAAGAAAGCGTGTATTCCGCGCTGGTGCTGGGTGTGCGCGATTACGTCGGCAAGAATGGTTTTGCCGGTGTGGTGATCGGCCTTTCCGGTGGCATCGATTCGGCGCTTACCCTCTGCATTGCGGTGGACGCCATCGGCGCATCGCGGGTCGAGACTGTGATGATGCCTTCTCCCTTCACGGCGCCGATGAGTATCGAGGACGCGCGGGTACAGGCACTGACGCTGGGCGTGAAGTACAGCTTCATCCCGATCGATCGCCTGTTCGAGGCGTTCCGCGAGACGCTCAAGGAAGAATTCAAGGGCATGAAGGCGGATACCACGGAAGAAAATATCCAGGCGCGTATCCGTGGTACGTTGCTCATGGCCATTTCGAATAAAACCAGAAAGATGCTGTTGACGACCGGGAACAAAAGCGAAATGGCGGTGGGCTACGCCACGCTCTACGGCGACATGGCCGGCGGTTTCGCCGCCATCAAGGACGTGCCCAAGATGCTGGTCTATCGCCTGGCCGAGTACAGAAACAAAATAAAACCCGTCATCCCCCGGCGCGTGTTCGAGCGTGCGCCATCGGCGGAGCTCGCGCCCAACCAGAAGGACAGCGACAGCCTGCCACCGTATCCCGTGCTCGACCCGATTATCGAGCGCTACGTGGAGTTGGACCAGTCGATCGACGACATCATCGCCGCCGGGTTTGACACCGAAAGTGTGCGCCGGGTGGTCGCCATGATCGACCGCAACGAATACAAACGCCGTCAGGCGGCGCCCGGCGTGCGCATTACACCGCGGGCGTTTGGCCGTGACCGGCGTTACCCCATCACATCGGGCTATGGAAAAGACGGAAAAAACAGTTCAGGTGGAAAGTAAGGGATGGCTGGTGTTTAATATGGCATGAGTTGTTTTTCCGAATCCTGATTCGAGGTTCAAGAAATGAAAAAAATAGAAGCCATTATCAAACCTTTCAAGCTGGACGACGTGCGCGAGGCCCTTTCGGAGGCAGGTGTCAGCGGCCTGACCGTCACCGAGGTCAAGGGGTTTGGACGACAGAAGGGACACACCGAACTGTATCGTGGTGCGGAATACGTCGTGGACTTTCTGCCCAAGGTGAAAATCGAGATTGTGGTGGCGGGCGATCAGCTCGACCGTTGCATCGAGGCCATCACCAAGGCGGCGCGCACCGGCAAGATCGGCGATGGCAAGATATTCGTCACCAATGTCGAGCAGGTCATCCGGATTCGTACCGGCGAGCAGGGCGTAGAGGCGATTTAAGCGAGAACGGGCGGCGTTGCCGCCCGCCGTGTGTCAGCGGTTTGCCGCCACGGTTTCGATTTCGGCGAGGTAGCGGCTGTTCGGGAAATTCGTTTTCAGCACCCGCATCGTATCCTTCAACAGATCGTCGATACCCATGGCCTTGTACGAGAGGGCCAGGATGCCGAGCGCATCTTCCGTCGACGGCGTGCGCGGGTAATTTTCCAGAGAGTATTTGCTGCGGTTGACCGCCGCCACATAACTGTGGCGGTCATAATAGAAGCGCGCCACCAGTGTTTCGTACTTCGCCTGGGCTTCGAACAGATAGGCCATGCGGCTGGCGGCATCGGCGGCGTAGCGACTCTTGGGGAAACGTTCCACGAGTTCACGGAAAGCATTGTAGGATTCGCGCGCGCCTTTGGGATCACGGTCGGAGAGATCGTCCTTGGCGCCGAACAGCCAGTTGGCGATGCTCTTCTCGCCGTGGAAGTTCACGAGGCCTTTCAGGTAGTACGCATAGTCCACATTCGGATGCGTGGGATGCAGCCGGATAAAACGGTCAGCGGCGGCGAGGGCGAGGGCCGGTTCGTCGTATTTGTAATTGGCGTAGGCGATTTCAAGTTGAGCCTGCTCGGCGTAACGTCCGTAGGCGTAACGCGACTCCAGGATTTCAAAGTATTTGATGGCGGTTTCATAATCGGCGTCATCAACCTTCGACTTGGCTTCGTTATAGAGTTTTTCCGGTGACCAGTTTTTGGTCGGGTCTTCGATGCCGGCGCAGCCGGCAAGCAAGGCAAGGGCAACAAGGGAAAAGATAATGCGAACCAATTGGGCAAAACGTGACATAGTGTTGAACGACCTCGAAGTCAAACCACCGCGTGGCGCAAAGCTTAACCCGATTCCCTGCACGCGGGAAGGGCACCATTCACGTGGCTGAAGAAAATAAATTATCGGCGCGTATTCCCCCTGAACTCGCCGGCCAGCGGCTGGACCAGGCGTTGGCGACCCTGTTTGCCGATATCACTCGCTCGCATTTGCAGCAGTGGATCAAAGGTGGGCATGTGCGGCTCAACGATCGGTTGCCACTCAAGCGCGACAAGGTAAAAGAGGGTGACGCGGTTGAAATCTGTGTGCCGGCGGCCGCGGAAACCGGCTGGAAGGCGCAGGCGATCCCGCTCGAAATTGTTTACGAGGATGACGACATCCTGGTCGTTAACAAGCCGCCGGGCCTGGTGGTGCATCCGGGTGCGGGCAATGCGGAAGGGACACTCTTGAACGCATTGCTCAGTCATGCGCCCACGCTGGCAACGCTCCCGCGCGCCGGAATCGTGCACCGCCTGGACAAGAATACTTCCGGATTACTGGTGGTCGCGAAGACCGAAACAGCGCGCCAGAATCTGATCGAACAGCTGCAGGAACGCACCGTCGAGCGTGAGTATGTCACCATCGTCAACGGTGTCATGATCTCGGGCGGCACCGTGGATGAGCCGATCGGGCGACATCGCGCCGATCGCACGCGCATGGCGGTCAGCAGCCAAGGCAGGCCCGCCATCAGCCATTACCGCGTTGTCAAAAAATACCGCGCCCACACCCTGGTACAGGTAAAGCTTGAGTCCGGCCGCACGCACCAGATCCGTGTGCATATGGCGCACGTGCATTATCCCGTGGTCGGCGATCCTGTTTATGGCGGACGCCTGCGTGTTCCCCGGGACTGCAGTGAGCGCCTGAGAAATATCTTGCACGGCTTCAAGCGCCAGGCGTTGCATGCGCTGAAGCTGGCACTGATTCATCCGGTGACGGGGAAACGCATACAGTGGACCTCGTCGGTACCGCAGGACATGAGTGAGTTGATGGAGGCCTTGGCCAAGGATGTGAAAGCACATGCCGACTAGAGCCTATCTCAAAACGAATGCAGGGTGGGCACCGCCCACCGTCGGACAGCCAGCGAAGCCGAGTTGGTGGGTGATGCCCACCCTGCAAACATATGCCAGGGGAATTTTGAGATAGGTTCTGGTCTGGCCGAGCCGCATGCCGTGGTTTTGGCGCCATGTGCGGTATTTTATTATCCACTTTGTTACTATCTTCTCCCGACGGAAAACAATAGCCCTGAAATTCATCGGATGAATAAACCAGAATTCATAATTCCCGATTGGCCGGTATCGCCACACATCAAGGCGCTGACGACGACACGCGATGGCGGTTTCAGCCTTGGCCCCTATGCCTCGTTTAATCTGAGCGCCCGTACCGGCGATGACCCCGCGCTTGTGCGCAGCAACCGGCAGTTATTGCGTGAATCATTGAAGCTTCCATCCGAACCGCTGTGGCTTTCACAGGTGCATGGCAAGCGGGTAATCGATGCCTTCGAGGCCGGTCCAGGCGAAGAAGCAGACGGCTGTATCACCAGCACACCCGGCGTGGTGTGCGCAGTGCTGACGGCCGATTGCCTGCCGATCTTTTTATGCGACCGCCGTGGTTCCCGTGTTGGCATGTTGCATGCCGGCTGGCGCGGCCTTGCCGCCGGCATTATCGAAGATGGGCTGCGTAAAATGCAGGTGCCGACGGGCAACATGCTGGCCTGGCTCGGCCCGGCCATCGGACCGTCGGCCTACGAAGTCGGAGAGGATGTGAGACAGGCGTTCGTCACGCAAGACCCCAAGGCCGAGGCGGCGTTCACCCCTGTGCCGGGCCGCCGTGGCTTCTGGTTTGCCGATATGTATGGTTTGGCACGCAAGCGCCTGCACGATCAGGGTGTACACGACATCTATGGTGGCCTGCGTTGCACCTACCGGGAACGCAATCTCTTTTATTCCTACCGGCGCGATGGCGCTTGCGGACGCATGGCCTCGCTGATCTGGCTGGCGAAAAGGCCGCGTTAGACTATGATCTGTGCCTGTCCCTGCATATTCCTGAACCAGGAATAAATGAACCCGCTCATTTTTTGGATCATCGGCTTTACTGCGCTGGGTGGCTTACTCAGCGTGCTCACGGCGGCGAGCTTTCTGCTGTTGCCCGAGGCGACCCGCACACGACTCTTGTCGCCGTTGGTGAGTTTTGCCATCGGGGCGTTGCTGGGTGCGGCCTTTCTTGAAATCCTGCCGCATGCCTTCGAGGCGCCCGGCATTACGGATACGCACACCGTGACTTTGGTGGTGCTGCTCGGGATTCTCGCTTTCTTCCTGCTGGAAAAAATGGTCATCTGGCGCCACTGCCATACGCATGACTGCGATGTGCATGGAGGCACAAGTGTCGCGCAAGGCAGGATGCCGGGAGCGACCGACGTGCATGGAGGCACTAATGTCGCGATAGCCCCCTCCGGGGAGGCACAAAACGCACACAGGATGTCGAAAGCGACCGACGTGCATGGAGGCACAGCTCATGCCCACGCCCACGATGTGGATCAGGCACGTAACGCCGCCACCGGCAAGCTCATTCTCATCGGTGACGGCATCCATAATATGGTGGATGGCGTGCTGATCGCCGCGGCCTTTCTTGCCGATTTCCACCTGGGCGTCGTCACGAGCATCGCGGTGATCGCGCATGAGATCCCGCAGGAACTGGGTGATTTCGCCATTCTGCTGCACAGCGGTTACAGCAACTCCAAGGCGCTTTTCTTTAATGTGGCAACCAGCCTGACGACAGTGATTGGCGGTGTGGCTGCGTATTACTTCCTCTCGGGTGTGCAACAGATCGTTCCGTATGTGTTGGCCATCGCGGCATCGAGTTTTATCTATATTGCCGTCGCCGACCTGATCCCGGGCCTGCACAAGCGCCCCGAATTCAGCGCAACCCTGCAGCAAGTGGCGCTCATCGCGCTGGGTGTGGCGCTTATTTTTGCCACCCACTCCACCTTGCATTAGCGGACTTCCGAAATGAGGAACCGCCCATGAAACAATGGTACATGTTGACGGTAGTGGGCCGGGATCAGCCCGGAATCGTGTCGGGGTTGGCGCGCGCGTTGTATCAGGGCGGTGCCAGCCTGGGTGAGGCTTCCATGACCAGCCTCGGCGGCAATTTTACGATCATGATGATGGTGCAGGCCGAGGTCGGGGAAGCCGAGCTTAAACACCAGCTTGAGGGCTTCTCGTTCAAGATGAACCTGCACGTGTATGTCGACCGTATCGAAGAACACCTCCATGAGCATATCAAGCCGAACGTGCGTATTGCGGTACATGATGCCGATCGTCCCGGCATAGTCTCGCAGGTAACGGCGGTATTGGCCGAGGCCGGGTTCAATATTCTCGATCTCCATTCCGACGTCTGTGGTACCGGCGTCAAGCCAATCCATATTATGGTGATCGACGGCCATGCCGAGGGTGGTGTGGAAGCCGTTACGCGGGATCTGGAGTCGATACGCCTGAGCGGAATTGAAGTGCGCTTGTCCTCGATCGACACGCCGGCCGGATAAGTCGCACGAGGTAGGTTATCTCGGTGGTTTTTTTCGAGAAGCTGCCGGCTGGCGTTACCCGTTCCGGCGCAAGAATCGCAAGCTAACACTGTGGTAATTCAATTGAGACCATTGATACGGCACTGCCGACTATCAGAAAAAATCAGTTGCCCTGGACGTGGCAGATGGCTTCAATTTCAAGAAGTAGTTCGTTACGGCAGATGTCTCCCTGCAGGTAGAGAGTGGGAATCTTGTTGGTGAAATGCCGCTCCAGGGTGTTCTGAATTTGTGCAAGATGCTCGGGATGACGAATGTATATCTTCAGGGAGGCAATGTTGTCAGCAAAATGGCTAGGCACGCCGGATATGTGATTGGCGTGAGTTAGAGTTGACTCAATGTTCAGCAGGGTCTCCTGTAACTGTCTATCGAGGTCGCCGACATGACAACTTGTGTGGCCGACGATGCTGGCTGTTCCCGAGATGAAAAGATGATAACCGCCTTCCCATTTCTTGAGCATGGCGCGTGAAAACGACGGGCTGCGGGGGCCATAGCAGAGCGGGTAATGAAACGCGCTGATTTGGCGCGGATTCTCTATTTGTTTGGCCGCATGCCGAGTGGCAAGAAAATGTATCTGTAGATCACCATTACGCGTTCCAATAGCGCTAGCAGCTGGCAAATCGCGCTCAAAAAAACTGTTGTGTTCAGAAAATGCTTGATGTCTTCCAAGGCAAAAGAGCTGGTACCGTTCTAGCCCATTGGTGATCTGATTGATATTGGGAAAGTAATTCCAGGTCCGTATCAAATGGGGGTAACCTTTTTCTTGCAGAAGAGTAAAGATGTTCGCGTAGGTTTTTCGAGCAATGACATCCAGAGACGCTTGATCTGACTCGGCTATGCGAATAGATCCGAAAAAAACCTCATCACTGGCGGAATACTGCACGCAGTATTGTTCGCCATAGTTGACCGGTGTCGGCGATGTCCAAACTTCCACGATACTCTTATCGCCAAGCTGTGGCGTATTGATATTGTTGATCATGCAGGGGGAAGTCACTACGTCACGAATATCATTATTGAAGCTTATAATGGCCAATGTATTTTTGGCTGAAGTCCTCAGATAATTGGCCAGATGCGATAGCTGCACGTAATCGCAACGGACCGTAATTGGTTGGCGACCTGATACGATAAATTGATGATTTTCCAAGGATGTGACGCGCATTCTTCAGCAGTGACTGTGTGGAGGGGGCATATAAATCTATTCTAAACTAATTCTATTCCTGCATGTAACATCAATCTACGGCTCACAGCCTCAGCCAATTCCACGATTTGACTCTACTAGACCAAAAACTGTAATGTGGACGCAGATTTAGCTGTTGTTGCAAAAGAATTAGGTAGTGTCAACAAATAATCCCATGCAAAGGAGGACTGCTGTATGCCAACTCAGATCAGAAGGATTTTCATCATCCTGATTTCCACGCTTGCTGTGGCCATGGCGGGTTGTAAGTCCACGCCTGTTTTTAATGTCGAGGACCAAAGCGTAATAACTGGGAATAGCCGCGCCTCAATGGATGATGTTAAAAACGCGATTCTCCGGGCCGGTGCTGGTCTCGGCTGGACTATGCGAGAGAATAAACCCGGCCATATAACTGGCACCTTAATGCTTCGTAAGCACATGGCAGTTGTTGACATAAAATACGACACACAAAAATATGGCATCCTTTATAAGGACAGCAAGAATCTTGATTATGATGGAACGAATATTCACAAAAATTATAATGGGTGGATCCAAAGGCTAAACCAAGCAATTCAGGCACAGCTCGGCGCAGCACCGGCCATGAAAGGCCAGATTAGGTAATTTCACTGAGTGCGTTTGATTTGTTCCTCGTGCATAGGAGGCACGGTCAAAGCCATTTCTTGCATGTCTCGCGTTGAGTTTTACAAAATAGCAGGCTTGTTGACATAGAACATTTGCGGCAACGTATAATGCTTTAATCGTGCCAGGAAAGACACGGGAATGTAGAGGTAAAATATCTATAAAGTTAACAGGGGGGGGTGTCATGGTGACTGCCCCGTCCCGTATTCGGTGATTTCGGGCAACGGCAATATGCGCGAATCATTATTAAAGTTGGATTATTGTTGTAGCGACCAAGGGGACAATGGCCAAATCCACACCATTAGGGGTGCCTCCAGATGTATCGACTGAGGCAGAGGTTGCCCAATTGCTGGTTGATACTTTGAATCTGGAAATTGATCCATCTAGCATCGATCCGGTCAAGCCGCTATTCCGCGAGGGTTTGGGTTTGGACTCAATCGACGCGCTCGAGATCGCGCTGGCGATTTCCAAACAGTATGGTTTTCAGCTTCGTTCGGACGACAGCAACAACCGCGAAATTTTCGCTTCGTTGCGTTCCTTGAGCAGCCATATCCAGCAACACCGTATTCGGTAGGGATATGCCCGCACGGCGAAAGGTCGTAGCGGGCGCACTGATGCTGCTTTACCCGCTTGTAGTGCATACGGCGGTTGTTTACGACCAGATCGCCATTGCTTCAATATCCCTGTTGGTCATCAGCGTTGTAGCAACAGTGATTGCATTTTCACGTGCGTCGGAACATCGCGGGGTGCTCGTATTTATGTTCGGCTTGCTTGCGGTGCTTAGTCTGCTGAATCTGATCACCAGCACGCGCTATGCCCTCTATCTAATGCCAATTCTCATCAATCTGTTGATGCTGGCGGTTTTTGCAAGCTCGTTGTGGCCGGGAAGAGAGCCGCTGATCACGGTTTTCCATCGCCTGACGGTCAACCGTGATATTGATCCTGTTCTCGTGACTTACACGCGCCGTCTTACCTGGGTTTGGGCCATGCTGTTCGCCGCGATGGCGCTTGCATCCGCCGCGCTCGCAATTTTTTCCCCGTTGGCGGTATGGTCGCTGTTCACTAACTTCCTGAATTATCTTTTTGTCTTGGCGCTTCTGGTTGGCGAGTATTTCTTTCGGATTCTGCACTTCCGGCATTACCCGCACCCGTCGCTCCTGAAATTTCTGCGTCATCTTTTGCAGATCGATTGGATTCGTGCCACGCGCTTCTCGTAGCCTATGTCCACTGCAATGCGTCTTCCACTGCTGAATCGCCAGTTTGATAGTCCGATTGCTTGTTATAGGGGAGCAACGGTTGGCTGTGACCGTTTTCTGGGCGATGTTGCGGCATTGGCGGCGCAACTTCCCGGAAAATGTTACGTGCTGAATCTGTGTGAGGATCGTTACCATTTTCTGGTTGGGTTCGCGGCAGCACTGGTCCGTCATCAGACCAGCCTCTTCCCTCCATCGCGTGCGCCAAAATTGCTGGAAGAAATGCGTGAAACCTATGGCGACGTTTACTGTCTCGTGGATCACGGCGAATATCCGGCTGGCATGGAAACATTCCGCTATGAGCGCAACGTGAATACCGGACGCAGCGATAAAGTACCGACCATCCCTGAAGATTCTGTCGCGGCCCTGGCCTTTACCTCCGGATCCACCGGCCGGCCGCAACCACACCAGAAAACTTGGGGATCTCTGGTTGCTGTCGCCAGGGAAACGGTTGCACGGCTGGGGTTGTCACCGCTACATCTTGCGGCAATTGTTGCAACAGTGCCGCCGCAACATATGTATGGTCTGGAGACGAGCATCATGTTGCCCTTGCAGTCGAACAGCATGATTCACCACGAGCGGCCATTTTTCCCACAGGACATCCGCTTGGCGCTGGAATCCGTGCCAGCGCTGCGCATTCTTGTGACGACCCCCGTACATATCCGCGCCTGTGTCGCGGAAAATCTGTCCCTGCCTTCCCTGGAGTTTGTTTTATCG
Source organism: uncultured Acidiferrobacteraceae bacterium (assembly GCA_964365635.1). GTDB lineage: Bacteria > Pseudomonadota > Gammaproteobacteria > Acidiferrobacterales > Sulfurifustaceae > Sulfuricaulis. Next base: position 2,025 of record CAYIQV010000006.1, on the reverse strand, counting down.
GCGACCGCACCCTTGTCAGAGCAGATGGCGTCCACAGCCGAAGCCATGTTCACGACCCGTGTACTGGAGATATATGGTTGTACTGAAGCCGGTACGATTGCGACAAGACGGACGGTGGAAGGAGAGACGTGGCAAGCCCTGGAAGGAATAGTCTTGCGGGGAAACGGTGAAGAATGTTTAGTCGATGGGCCGCACCTGCCTGCTCCTGTCCTGCTCAGCGATGTTGTGCGCAATATCAATGCACGGCAATTCATTATGCAGGGCAGAAAATCCGATCTGATCAATATCGCCGGCAAGCGCATGTCCCTGACGGACCTCAATCATAAACTGAATGAGGTCGAAGGCGTAACGGATGGAGTCTATGTCATGCCGGACGAGGGCGATGAGGCGGCAACGCGGCTGATCGCGTTTGTGGTGGCGCCGGACCGTACGAATGAAGCGATTCTCTCCGAGCTGAGGCTGCGGATCGATCCGGTTTTTTTGCCGCGTCCGCTATACAGGGTTGAACGTCTCCCGAGAAATGAAACTGGCAAGCTGTCCCGGTCTAGCCTGCTGCAGATGCTGAAGGACTGCGATCCCTCCACCGATAGTGCACCGGACAGATGAAACAGCCCGGTTCAATTTCAGAGCGATTGTTTGTGCCGGTTTCGCATCCTGCCGTGCCCGGGCATTTCCCCGGCAACCCGCTGATTCCGGGCGTAGTCATGCTTGCTCAGGTGGTCGCTGCGGCGGAGAGGTTGTACGGAGGCAGGGCGCGAATTGTGGGCATGCCCAGCGTGAAGTTTCTTGCGCCTGTACGTCCGGAACAGGAGGTCTTGTTGTTGCTCACCTGCACAATGGAGAACATGCTCAAATTCGAATGTCGTCTGGGCGATCAGATTGTCGCCTCTGGTGGTGTCGAAATTCAGATGCTCACGCCGCAACATGAGGATTCGACTTGAGCCGCTCCTGGTTGCGGCAAGCTGAGCGCGGGAGCTATCTGGCTTTGCGGTTGATCACGTGGATTGCCTTGCGATGCGGGCGGCGCGTGAGCCGCGTGCTGCTGTATCCGATCTCGGCCTATTTTGTCCTGTTTTCCGGCGCCAGCCGCCGGGCCAGTCTCGATTATCTTCGGCGCGTCCGTGCGCACAAAGCCAATTGGCTTGATGTGTTTCGACACTATCATTCTTTCTCAGCGACGTTGCTCGACCGCACATATTTCCTGCGTGGTCGGCACGATCTCTTTGATATCCGGGTTCATGGCGCCGAGATTATCCAGCGGATGGCGGAGCGGGGGCAGGGCTGTCTGTTGCTTGGCTCGCATCTTGGCAGTTTTGATGTGATGCGCGCCATGGGCATCATGCAACAACGGTTGCCCATTAAGGTCCTGATGTACGAAGAAAACGCAAAAAAGATTAACAGCGTGCTGAACGCGATTAATCCCGGTCTGGCCGACAGCGTGATTGCTATCGGTTCACCCGATGCGCTGCTCAAGGTGAAGGAGGAGACCGATCGCGGTACCCTGGTCGGGATTCTGGGCGATCGCGTGATGTTCGATGACAAGTTGGTCAGCGCCACGTTCCTGGGGAGCGAGGCCATATTTCCGGGCGGCCCCATGCTGCTCGCCAGCGCGCTCAAGGTACCAGTGGTTCTTTGTTTCGGTTTGTACCGTGGCGGCAATCGGTATGATATTCATTTAGAGCTGTTGGCCGAGCGCATCGAAACCAGCCGGCGGGATCGCGAGCAGGCGGTGACGTACTGGACCCGGAAATATGTTGAGCGTCTTGAGCACTATTGCCGCCTTGCACCATATAATTGGTTCAACTTCTATATGTACTGGGTCTAACGATGTTGTCTGGTCTGTTTAATCGTGCTGCTTCGTGGTTTGTTCTCGGCGTTATGCGCCTGATGGCAGCCGGGCTGGTTCTGGCCTGCGCCGCATCGTGGGCTGAATCGGATACGAAGGATTGGGATCTCACCCAACTGATGCAGAGCCTTGCGCGGGTCGAATCCGCTCGGGCCCGGTTCACTGAGCAGAAGTACATG
>CAYIQV010000005.1:13694-19142 GCA_964365635.1 uncultured Acidiferrobacteraceae bacterium | reverse complement strand
GGCGTCTTCTGCAACTGCTGCACCATCTGGTTCAGTTGCTCGCGCGGGGATTGAGCGTGGGCGCTTGCGGCCACAGCCAATAATGTGATGCCGAGAATGAGTAGTTTGCTGGTAGTTTTCATAGTTTGTTGTCCTTCATTCGGTTATTTGGTTTTCCCGGGTTTCGCTTCGCTCAACCCAGGCTACGCGTGCTTCATGCCACCGTACGTGATTCAACCGGAGGAGATTGATTTTCTGGCGCGGGTGGCGTGGGAGGGAATCAGCACCGCCACCCGTTAACTTTCCTGCAACAGTTTGTCAGGCGGGATAAAACGTTTTCTTCATCGCCTCGAGATCGGGAATGGCGAGCACCTTGTCATCGAGCTTGATGCCGGCGGCGATATAGGGTGTGTTCGGCAACTCGGCCTGACTGGCCGCCGGCTGAGAGCCGTCGAGCGCCTGCGGGCGTGGTTCGGAAGCCACCAACAAACCGTAGAACTCCCATTCACGACGCCCGTTCATGGGATAAAAGATCACGATCTTGGATTCTGTTCCGAGTTCCGGGGCATCGACCCCCATCAGCATCTCGAACGACACCACCGGCACCGCGAGCGTGCGCCAGCCGAGCACGCCACGCAGCCAGGGCTGCCCGTAAGGCACGGGTGTCAGCAACGGCGGATTGATCACCTCCGCTACCACGGCGCTGGGAATAAGCAGCAGGATATTGTGCAACGGAAGCTCCAGGGTATGCAGGCGAGCGCTCTGGCGCGGTTTCATGGCTACTCTCCCAGACTTTGCAGATAGGCAATAAGCGCCTTGGGGTCCAGGACCAGCGCGACCTGCTTGCCGCTCAACCACGCGCCGGAAAACAGATGGCCGTTACGCGTCGGCGGCAGGCCGAGCGGAACGAACGGCACCACCTGGGTTTCCGTGCGCGGCAGCAATTCCACTTCGTCGGCAATCAATCCCACCGCCTGCGGCTTGGCATCCAGAAAAACCGCGCGCTGCCAATTCTGGCGCCGCACCGGCTTGAGCAAGGCATCCAGACAATAGGCCGGGATGCGTTCGGTGCGCAGCGCGCGCCAAGCCGCCACGTTGCCCTCGGCGGCCTTGTTGGCCACGAGGTTGTCCCGCTGTTCAATGGTATACGTCGTGGTGCTGGGGAGCAGATACGTCGCTTCCCCCAGGCGCAGGCGCAGGTACTGATTCAGATCAGCCAAGGACGGTTCTCCCCGGTTCCCGGCACATTCCGATATCGGGAAGACACGGATGCGAACCAGCGCCGGTCCGCGTCATGAGGCCCTGCCCTTGGCCAGCAGGGCGTCGATGTTCTTGAAGAGATCGTCTTCCTGATACGGCTTGCTCATGTACATGTCGACGCCCAGATCGAACGCCTTGTCCCGGTGCTTGCTGCCGGCACGCGAGGTAATCATGATGATCGGGATGTGCTTGAGACTGGCATCGGAACGCACGCGGGTGGTCAATTCGTAGCCGTCCATGCGCGGCATTTCGATGTCGACCAGCATGACATCGGGGATACGGTCGCGCAGCTGTTCGACCGCGTCCATACCGTCCTTGGCGACCATCACATCCATGCCGCTCTTCTGTAAATGCCGGCTGGTGATCTTGCGCACGGTCAGTGAATCGTCCACCACCATGATCAGCGGACGTTCGCGCACTTCCGGGGCCGGCTTGGCCTCTGCGCGATGTTCGAAATGAATGACGTCGTCGCGATACCAGAGACCGGGGACATCCAGGATCAGCACCACCCGACCGTCACCGAGGATGGTGGCACCGGCGATGCCCTTGAGCGCACTCAACTGGGGACCGAGCGCCTTGATGACCACTTCGCGCGTGCCGCCCAGACCGTCGATCTGGATGGCCACTTCGCGCGTGCCGGTGCGCGCGATCAGCACCGGGACCTTGCGCTCGTTGCGCGGCTGCGAGGAAATCCCGAAGCGGCTGCCAAGGTGCATGTAAGGATAGACCTGATCATGATGATTCAATAACGGGTTCTTGCCCACCGACAGGCTGTGCAGCTTGTCCACCGGAAACTCAATGATGTTCACCACGGAGGCCAGGGGAATGGCGAACATCTGCTCGCCGACGAAAATCATGAGCGCCTGGGCGATCGACAGTGTCAGCGGCAGGCGAATGATGAAGGTCGTGCCGACGCCGCGCTCGGAATCCACCGACATACTGCCGCCCAGCTGCTTGACCTCGTTGTGCACCACGTCCATGCCGACGCCGCGGCCGGAAAGCTGAGTAACCTGTTCGGCCGTGGAGAAACCGGACATAAGGATAAACTGGATCAGCTCCTCATCGGATAAGGCCGCGTCTGCGGGCATGAGTCCGCGCTCGATGGCCTTGCGGCGAATCGCCTCGATGTTAAGACCGGCGCCATCATCCAAGAAACGGATGACAACTTCGCTGCCTTCCTGGCTGCTTATGATCGAGATGCGCCCGAGCGCAGGCTTGCCCTTCTTCTTGCGTTCGGCCTCGGGCTCAATACCGTGGTCGATACTGTTGCGGATCATGTGTTCGAAGGGGCCGATCATGCGATCGAGCACGTTACGATCGACCTCCACCTCGGCGCCTTCGAGATGCAACTCGACGTGTTTGCCCACTTCACGCGCGGTACTGCGCACAATATGCCGCAGACGCGCCGCCTGGGTGGAGACGCTCACCATGCGGGTGCGCATCAAGCCCTCTTGCAGCTCGGTATTGATGCGCGCCTGCTGCTGCAATACCGCCTCGGCCTCGCCCACGAAATTGCCCAGACTGTTCTGGATCGTGCCCAGATCGTGCAGGCTTTCCGCCAGACTGCGCGAGAGCTGTTGCAAACGGCTGAAACGATCGAATTCGAGCGGATCGAAATCAGCGGCACCGTCGTCGGTGTTGTTCTGTTCCGTGCGGTAGAGAATCTGTGATTCGGACTGGATTTCCAGCTCGCGGATCTGCTCGCGGAAACGCGTGATATTGCGGGACAGCTCCCCCATGTTGTCGCGGAAACTGTAAATCTGCTGTTCCATGCGTGAGCGCGAAATACTTACCTCACCGGCATAATTCACGAGGTCGTTCAGCAGGTTCGTATTCACACGTACCTGGCCGCGGCGCTCCATCTTCTCCGGCCACTGCTTGTCCTCGGTTTCGGGAAGTTCGCGCTGCTCATCCGGCGCTTCCGCGGCTCGCTCCGTGGCCATCTCCATCGCCGGTACAACCGCCACGGGCGCCGATGGCGCCTCGCTTTCAGCCGACGCTGCGGCCTCGGGGGTTACGGTGGCTTTTGCGGGTGACACTACGACTAATGTCGGCTTCGCTACGGCTGTCGGCGCGGGGACCGGGGCGGGAGCCGCCGGCAGGGGCTGGCCGGAGGCGAGCGCGACCAGCCTGGCGTTAAGGTGCTGGGTGCTGGGGACAGGCTGGCCGCTTTGCGCACGGTTCAACATCGTGACCAGCATGTCGTGGGCCTCGTCCAGCAGGTCAAACAGTTCGGCGGCGGCCGCGAGTGTGCCGTCTTCCACGTTCCTGAGCAGTGTTTCCGTATGGTGGCTCAGGTTGCCCATGCTCATGGCGCCGGCCATGCGCGCGCCGCCCTTGAGCGTATGCAACGCCCGCTTGAGTTCCTGCACCACGGGACGATCATCCGGTCGACCACGCCAACGCGTCAAAGATTCCTCAATGGTGTTCAGAATGTCGCCGGCTTCCTCCTGGAAGATTTCGAGCAACTCCGGATCGATCTGCTCGGTTATGGTTTCCTCCGGTGCGAGCGCAGCGCTGACCACTTCCACTGGTTGCTTTGTGGTGCGCGGCTCCGATTCCGTCACGGCCACTATCGGCACAGGCTCTTCCACCGGTGGCGCGGCCGCTTCGATCTCTTCTTCCGCTCCCGCCGTCGAGACCTCCACGGGTGGAGCCTGGGATTCTGTAGCGGATTCCGGCTGCACCACATGGACGTTCTCCGCACGGAGGTCGTGGGCGAGTTCGGCGAACTTCTGTCGCAGCTCACCGGAAGAAGTGGCGCCGCTGTTCAGCAAATCCACCAAACCAGTCACGGCCACCTCGAAGCGACTGGCCAACGACAGATGCGTTTCGTCTAGCGGCAGGTTCTGGGTTTTCAGGGCATGCAACAGCTTCTCCATTTCCGCGCAGGTTTCGGACATCACCTGCAAACCGAGGGAACGCGCGTTGCCTTGCAGCGTATGCGTGGAGCGGAAGAAACCATCGGAAATCAGGGAAACACCACCGCTCTTGCGGCAGGCCGCAATCTCCTGATGGATGTTGGCCAGATTCCCGCGCGCCTCGTTCGTGAAAATATCGAGCAGCGTAGCATCGAGTTTCGGCAGATCCGCCACCGGAGCCGCTGCCTGGGTGGCCACGTTTTGCGGCGCGGTCGCCGGGGCCGCGCCGGGCTGGGCGAGGGCGTTGGCGCGTTCACGCAAGGATTCGGTATCGACGCCGTGCGCCGGCCCGCCGGCAAGGGTATCCACCATCGCAGGCATGACATCCTGGGTCTGTTGCAGCAACTCGATCATCGCGGGCGATGGCACGGCCTTGCCATCGCGCACTTTGTTCAGCATGTTCTCCACCGCCCAGGCGAATTCCGCAATTTCGGACGCGCCCACCATGCGGCCGCTGCCCTTGATGGTGTGGTAGCCACGTCGCAGTTCGGTCAGGGCGCTCTGGTTGTCGGTATCTTCACGCCAGGAAACTAATTTGTCTTTGATATTCCCGAGCACCTCGCGCGCGTCCTCGACGAAGATCTGCATGATCTCTTCATCGAACGCCTGTTCTCCGGCATTTTTCGGCTTCTCTCGAGCGGCCACCGGAGGCGGCGCAGCGGCCGGCGGTGGCGACGGCTTCCGCTTCGGCACTGCGTCAGGAGTTGCTTGCTCCACGGTCTCCGCTGCCGCCGGTGCGGGCGCCGCATCGGGCAAGGGCGAGGCCGTTCTGACCGCCATACGCCGGCCGGCCAGGACCGACATGGCGGTAAACGATTGCTTCAGCGTTTCCACGATGACCGGCGACAGCTGCATCGGATCCTGCGCAACGAGCCGCAGCAGGTGATTCATTTCGGCGCTGATGTTTTCAATTTTTTCCTGTCCCTGCTCCTGTGCCAGGCGCGTGAGCTCTCCGAGCTGCTGCTGCATGGCATCCAGTGCTTCCTGACTCTCGGTATTATCGAGCCAGGCCTCGAGGCTCGAACGCAAATGCTCAATCAGCAGAGTTGGATCAGGCTGCTGGCCATGTCCCCCGCCGACGGCAAGGTTCATCTCATGCAGGGCTGCCTCCACCAACGACTCGAGGTTCTGCCGGCCGGCGCGCAGGCCCTCGACATAGGCCCCGATGGTTCCAATGCAGACCGCCAGACCGTCCATGATGGCGCTGTGGGCGCCCAAACGGCCATGGCGGATTTCCAGGATGTAGCGCTTCGTTGCGCCGAGGAACGACAAGATGCTCTGCGCCTCG
>CAYIQV010000005.1:0-13684 GCA_964365635.1 uncultured Acidiferrobacteraceae bacterium | reverse complement strand
GATGTAGCGCTTCGTTTCTTCGACCAGCTCGGCGGCGCGGACCTGACCCAGAATCTGCATCGCCCCCAGGATTTGCGAAAGCAGGGACGGCACCTCATCCAGCATGGACAGGCGTGCGGTATCGGCGGCAAATCCTTCCAGCGCCTCTTCGATCTTCGCCAGATTGATGCCCACTTCGCCGGCGACCACGCCCACCAATTGCCGGAAATCGGATTCGGACAACTCGGCGTCGGATACCTCGATACCGCCCGTGTGCGGCATGCCGTCCTCGGGCGAATGCAGCGCATGCAGGCGGTAGGTTGCCTCTTCGATTTGTTTCTTCCATTCCGCGGGTGAACGGCTGATGTCGCGCGTGCTGCTCTCCATCATCAACAGCGCCTCGGCCATCGACATCGACACCGCTTCCGGGTTGGCGATCCTGTTCTCCAGAATGGCGCGGCAAACCTCGGACAACTCATCCACCATCGCTTTCATCGGCAACACGCCCAGCATCTCGAGCGTGCCGGACATTTTGCGGAACAATTCGATGAGTGGCTCGAGCGAAGCGGAATTCTGGTGTTCCGGGTCGTAATAAGCGGTCATCATGTCCTGCGCCGCCTCGATCTCCTTGCCCAGCGCCGCCGATACCGATTGCAGGGCCTCCGGCGTGGGCATACCGCCCTTGTCCGCTTCGTCCGCGTCGCCACCGGCCAGAAGAAATTCGAGATCAAACGCACGCTTGATCTGGGTCACTCTGGGTCCCGTGGATTTGGTCTGGGCCACTTCCCACAACAAGGCGCGGGTCAACACTTCGGAGGAAGTGCGCACCAGGGATTTCTCCGCGCCATCGATGACCTTCTTGATCTGCTGATCGAGGCGCGCAAAAAGTTTTTTGCGCTCGGCCGTGACCTCAAGCCCGTCATCCGCCAATGCCTCGATAAATCCGCCGGCGACCCAACACAGTTGCTCGATCACGGCCAGGCCGGTCTGTGCCTGAAGCTCGTCAAAAATTCCGGCGATCGTGTGCAACGGCTGCTTGTTGGCATTGTCGCGCAACCAGTTAAGCAGGGCCGGCTGGAACGCCCCGCGCACCTGCTTCGCCATCTCGGCAAACTCGGCGTCGGCCAATTTCTCCCTGGTACGATCGCCCGCGGGCGGACGCACGGACAGGTCCGGAGCAAAGAGTTCGAGTTCGGAAATAGGTGGAACGCGGTGTGCCGCGCGCAGCTCGTTCATCAGCGCGAGGTGCTTGAGCGGCGTGTCCGGCTGGCCTATCTGCAACCGGGCCAGATAATCCGGGAGGGTCAGAATAGCCCGCGTCAGGGCGTCGAAAATACGGTTGTCGACCGCGACCTTTTCGTCCACGACATCCTGCGCCAATGCCTCCGTCTCTTTGGCAAGCATGGCGGCGCCGTCCAGCTCCACCATCAGCAGTGTGCCCACGACCTGGTGCAGGTGGGTCACACAGAAGCGCAAACGGGTTTTGTCGGTGGGATTCTCGGCGAACGTCTCCAGCGCGAGACGCGCCTGTTTCAGCGTCTCGTCGATTTCATTCTTGACCCAACCCAGCGTGCTTGGGTCAACTTTGCTGTGCGTACTCATTGCAATCGCCACTTCGCTCCGCCGCGTGTCGCCTCCCATGGGAGACGCGATTCGCTCCGCCGGGCCGCGTCACCCGGGGAAACGTTTAGGCCGGTAACTTGAAGCCCGCCACGGAGGCCTGGAGTTCGCGCGCCAGATCGGACAACTTGCCGATGGCTTCCGCTGTCTGGCGGCTGCCCGAAGAGGTCATCGTGGTGGTTTCCTGAATCTTCGCCATGTTCCCGGACACATCCGTGGCCGCCTGGGATTGCCGCTGCGCATCTTGCGCGATATTCACAATCAGGTTCGACAGTTGTTCCGAAACCGATTCGATTTCGCCCAACGCCTGACCGGCGGCGTCGGCCAGGCGCGTTGCCTGTACAACACCGTTGGTGGCCTGTTCCATCGACGCCACGGCTTCGTTGGTGTCGGCCTGAATGGTCTTCACGAGTTCAGCAATCTGCTTGGTGGCTTCGGCCGAACGTTCGGCCAGACGCTGCACTTCGTCCGCGACCACCGCGAAACCACGCCCCGCCTCACCCGCCATGGCCGCTTGAATGGCCGCGTTCAGCGACAGGATGTTGGTTTGTTCAGCAATGTCGTTGATGAGTTCGACGATTTCACCGATCTGCTGCGAGGATTCACCGAGGCGCTTGATGCGCTTCGCGGTTTCCTGAATCTGTTCGCGCATCCCGTCCATACCCTTGATGGTGTCCTGCACGGCCACGGCACCACGCTTGGCGGTCGCCACCGAACCCTGCGCCACTTCGGCGGAACGCTCGGCGCTCTTGGACATGTCCTGCATCGACCGGGCCATGGCGGTTACCTTGTTCGTGGCCTCGGTGATCTGGGCCGCCTGCCGCAACGCGGCCTCGGTCAGATCGGTCGCCGTCTGCCGGCTGTGCTCGGAAGCCACGGCCACCTGTTGCGCCGCCGTCTTGATGCGATGTACCAGGTTGCGCATTTCGCGCACGGCGTAGTTGATCGAGTCCGCGATGGCGCCGGTGATCTGTTCGGTCACTTCCGGCTGAATGGTCAGGTCACCGTCGGCGAGGTCGCCCATTTCATCGAGCAGTTTCAAAATGGCGTCCTGGCTCTGGCGGTTCTGTTCAGCGCTGATCTGGGCGCGGTCGCGCGCGTCCACCACCAGTTTGCGGGCCAGCAGGAACAGAAACAGCATCGAGGCAAAGCCGGCAACGAAGATTGCCGTACGGATGCCCGCACGCTGCTGGCCGAGACCCTGGTAGGCCTCGACCAGTTCGCGCGCCTTCTTCAGCAACGGATCGCTCTGCTCAAACACCGTCTGGCTCGCGCGTTGCGAGACAAACAATTCGGCGGCATTACCGAGAATGCCTTCGACATGATTATTGATTTCTCCGAAGATCTCGCCGGACTCATCCAGTTTGGCGCGCACCGCGGGCGCAGCAGTCTTGCGTAGTCTTTCATCGGATTCCTTGAAGAGCTTGGCATCCTTGCCGAACTGGGCGGCGGCCACCGCCGCTTCGCTACCACCCTGAGCGAACAAGTTCACGTCCTTGGCAATGCGTTGGCTCAACATGCCCTGGCGACTGGCAAGATACAGCTGATCCTGCTTCAGGCCGGACTTGCCACCCAGTTCCACGACCTCGTCGGAAACCGCGAGCAACAGCGGGCTCATCTGGTTGATGGCCATCACCGAGTCATGCATGTTGAACAAGGTCTTCTCCAGACCGAGAATCTGGTCGATCTGTGCGCGCAGGCCTTCGTTCTTCTTGGGTGACCAGATCTTGGTAACCGCGTCCAGCGCGGGAGCCACTTCCGGCGGGCTGGGCGCAACGCCTTGTTCGGGATTGCCACTGAGCAGGTCATTCACAATATTGTCGAACCGGTCACGCGACTCTTTCAGGGTCTTGAACGCCGTGGGCTGCCCCACCACCGCCTCACGTGCATCCTTGGCCACGCGCTGAGACAACATCAGCAGCTGGGACGATTGTTCGATGTATTTCGATTCACGGTCGGACCGCTGGGCATTGACCGCCAGCAACCAGATCATGGCGACCATGGCGAGCACCATGCCACCGAGGAGAAATGACAGACCGCCGAACAGGTCCTTGATGTTCCCCGTCAAAAGAGAGAACTTCGGTTTTCCGACATCCAGGAATTCGCTCTCCGACGACGGTGATGCGCCGCCCTCCGACAGATCAATAATGTCTTCGGACGGTTGATCCAAACCTTGCTTCATTGCTTTAGCCATACATTCCACCTCATCTTAAATTCTGGGATTCGTGACGTTCCTTCTACCCATTGCGCTCTCACCGTCACCTCGACGGTTTCAGGCAGCGACGTGCCGGAAGGAGGGGTTCTCCGCCAAGGACTTGATATCAAACACCCCCCAAAGCACGTTGTCGCGCAAAAAAGCGTGGCTCAGCTGCACCACGATGGGATCGTCCAGCCCGGACAGATCCTGACGCTCCAGCTCTTCATCGAAGTGCTTGAGTCCCAGCACCTCATGCACCAGCAACCCGGTATTCAGCCCCGGGACGCTGATGATCAGAAGCCTGGCCTTGTCGTCGAGAAAAACCGACGGTTTACCAAAGTACTCTGACAGATCAACGATCGTAATCAGATTGCCGCGCACGTTGGCGACGCCCTTGAGCCATGACTTCACACCCGGCACCGGTGTCATCGATGGGGGCGGCAAAATTTCCAGCACATGATCGAGCGGGGCCACCAGCGACATATCGCCCAAACGAAAACCCACCCCCGACCACAGGACCGCCGTTTCCACCTCCTGCGGCAGGCTGGGAGAATTTTCCATACTCTCCTGCTGCATCCGGCGCAGCAGTTCGAAGGGATCCTGTTGAGTCCTCGCCATGGCCTACAGCGCCTTGATCTTTTCCATCAATATTTTTTCGCCAATCGGTTTCACGATGTAATCTTTCGCACCCTGGCGCATACCCCAAGCCTTGTCGGTCTCCTGCCCCTTGGTGGAACACACGATGACGGGAATCGATGCCGTCTCCGGATCTTTGGATAACGCGCGCGTGGCCTCAAAGCCGCTCATTCCCGGCATGACGATATCCATAAGCACGAGATCGGGCCTGTCCTTCTTGGTTTTGGCAATACCCTCTTCCCCGCTGGAAGCCGTGGCCACTGTAAAACCGTTTTTCTTGAGCATCTCGCTCAGCAGATGAGTATCCGTCGCCGAGTCATCCACGATCAGAATATTTTTAATGGCCATATGACTGCTCCAAACGTTGGTTTTTTAGATTCCTTATTTCATGCCACCGGCGGTGCACGCGCCTAATGCACATACTTGTTGATGACATCAATCAGCTCTTCTTGGGTAAACGGCTTATTGACATGTTCTTCCGAACCGGCGATGCGGCCGCGGGCCCGGTCAAACAGACCGTCCTTGCTCGACAGCATGATGACGGGCGTGTCCTTGAACCGTTTGTTGTTTTTGATCAACTGGCAGGTCTGGTAACCATCCAGACGCGGCATCATGATGTCGACGAAAATGATGTCCGGCAGGTTGTCGGTGATCATCGACATGGCCTCGAAACCGTCGGCCGCGGTAAAGACCTCGTAGCCGGCCTTCTTGAGCAGCGCCTCGGCCGTGCGCCGGATGGTGTTGCTGTCATCAATGATCATCACTTTGATACTCACGTGATCCACCCTCGCCGAAACTGTGCTGGTCATAAGCGATTTCCCGCCTGGACGCGATGCCAGGCCCTTTTGTAAGGTAATTTATGCAAATATCTTCCTATTACAATGATTTCGTAGCACAAAGAATACGTAAAATCCACGGCACTTGGCCCGGTACCCGCCCGATTACCTGAATATAGTCCATATCTTGGAACACCGTGGTGGCTATCTCCCGGCACCGGGCAACTTCCACGTTCGGCCCCCAGATGCACCAAAAAACAAGGGATTGTCAGCATGAATCATGCCGGATGATGGCCATCAACTTGGCCTTCCAGACACCAATTGGGCTACCATGGGGGGCTCCACTCCGATAGAAATCAGGGAATTATTGCGGCGGCATGAAACCATTTAAAGCAGGGATCCCGATAAACAGGGTCATCGCATTGGACCTAAGACGCCATGCCGCCGCAATAATTGGCTATCTTAAGAGGTTTATTATTGATCCGGCACTCAGAAGTAAACGAAGATACCCTTCTACCCAGGCTGCCACTGTTTCAATTACATTCGTGCCGGATCAATAATGGGCAATCCATATCGGCCTGCCGTACCACATCTGACCACGGCCCTGACCGGACCGTTGCAGAAAATCGAATCGCACCTGCTGACCTATCAGCCCAGTATTGAGCGCTGGTTCCGCTCCCAGTGGCAGCAGTCCCCGGCCCCGTTCTACGGCTCCGTCGATCTGCGTAACGCCGGTTTCAAGCTTGCCCCCGTAGATACCAACCTGTTCCCGGCTGGTTTCAATAACCTCAATCCGGCCTTTCTCTCGCTTTCGGTGCAGGCGGTGCAGGCAACCATTGAGCGTGTCTGCCCCAACGCGGGCGGCGTGCTGGTGATTCCGGAAAATCACACGCGCAACATGTTTTACTTTGAAAGTCTGGCGGCGCTGGTGGAAATCCTGTCGATGGCCGGTCTGCGCGTGCGCATCGGCTCCCTGCTGCCCGACCTGCACGAGCCACGCACCATCGAACTGGCCTCGGGACGATCCATCATCCTCGAACCCTTGATCCGTCGTGGAAATAAAATCAGTGTCAGCGATTTCGACCCGTGCATCGTGCTGCTCAATAACGATTTTTCGAGCGGCCCTCCGGCGATTCTGGAAAATCTCGAGCAACCCATCATCCCGCCGCTGTCACTCGGGTGGTGGAGGCGACTTAAGTCATCGCATTTCGCGCACTATCACCGTGTGGCCACGGAGTTTGCCGGCCTTGTTCACATTGATCCTTGGCTCATCAATCCCATTTTCCGCAAGTGCGGGAAGATCGATTTTCAGAAGCGCGAAGGCGAAGAATGCCTCGCCAATAATATCGAGGAAGTGCTTGATGGGATGCAAGCCAAATATCGCGAATATGGCATCGATCAGGAGCCTTTCGTCATCGTCAAGGCGGACGCCGGAACCTACGGCATGGCCATCATGACGGTAAAAAGCCCGGATGAAGTGCGCGATCTCAACCGCAAACAGCGGACCAAGATGGCGCATCTCAAGGAAGGTCAGGCCGTCACCGATGTTCTGGTCCAGGAAGGTGTGTATACCTTTGAAACCTGGGGCGCCACGAATGCCGTCGCGGAACCCGTGGTTTACATGATTGACCGTTTCGTCGTCGGCGGATTTTACCGCGTGCACACGGAGCGCGGGCCCGACGAAAACCTGAACGCCCCGGGAATGCGTTTTGAACCGCTCGCCTTCGCCGGCCCCTGCTGCTATCCCGATCCCTATCAGGCACCGGACAGCAATCCAAACCGCTTCTATGCCTATGGCGTGATTGCCCGGCTGGCGCTGCTCGCGGCGGCGCGGGAACTCGTGGATGCCGCCAAAACCGCCGTGGCCAAGGACACGGAAACGCCGCCGGCCATGAGCCTCGACACACACAAATGACACAAACGTAATATGACCCGTCTCGGTGTCGTCATGGACCCCATCGGGTCCATTAATATAAAGAAGGATTCTACCTTTGCCATGTTGCTGGAAGCCCAGGCACGCGGCTGGGAACTCCACTATATGGAGTTGGGCGATCTGTTTCTGCGCGATGGCGTCGCCTTTGCCCGCCGCCGCTCCCTCAAGGTATTCGAAGATTCCAGCCGCTGGTTTGAATTTGGCCCTGAGACCACCAGCGTCCTGTCGGAACTGGATGTCATCCTCATGCGCAAGGATCCGCCGTTTGACATGGAGTATGTCTACGCGACCTACTTGCTGGAGCGGGCCGAAGCCGCGGGGGTGCTGGTAGTGAACAAACCACGCAGCTTGCGCGATGCCAATGAAAAACTCTTTACCGCCTGGTTTCCGCAGTGCACGCCGCCGACGCTGGTCGCGCGGCGGGCGGCGCTGATTCGTGACTTTCTGGCCGAACACCAGGATATCATCCTGAAACCCCTGGATGGCATGGGCGGCGCGTCGGTTTTTCGCCTGCGCCGGGAAGACCCCAACGTGAATGTCGTGCTGGAGACCCTGACCCACAAAGAAACACGCTATGCCATGGCCCAGCGTTTCATCCCCGAAATCACGCAGGGTGACAAACGTATCCTGATGATCGATGGCGAACCCATTCCCTTTGCGCTGGCGCGCATTCCGGCCGCGGGCGAGACCCGCGGCAACCTCGCGGCCGGCGGCACCGGGGTGGGCGCGCCCTTGAGCGAGCGCGACCGCTGGATTTGCCGCGAGGTCGGCCCGGTGCTGCGTGAGCGGGGGCTGCTGTTTGTGGGGCTCGACGTCATCGGCGACTACCTCACCGAAATCAACGTCACCAGCCCCACCTGCATCCGGGAACTCGACAAGCTTTATGGACTCCATATCAGCGCGCAACTGCTGGATGTCATCGCGAACCGGCTCAGCTGCTGAACAGCGGCCCCGATAAGATATAATCTGCTCGACACAGCAACAAGGATACCGATCGTTCCCAACCGCATGACCACCGAAACATTGCCCGGCTTCTCCCAAAATGACCGCCTTGGGGTCAGCGTGTTCGGGTCGTTTCTCGCGCATATGGTCATCATTCTGGGCGTCACCTTCAGCGTCCCCAACCTGCGCGATTTTCCGGGGCTGCCAACACTGGAGATCACTCTGGTGCAGACACAGAGCGACCAGCGTCCCAAGGATGCGGAATTTCTGGCGCAGGCGAATCAGGACGGTGGTGGCGACAGCGACGCCTCCGAGATCGCCAAGAATCCGCTGCCGGTGCGTGAGATCAGCCGCACCAACCGCGACTACCCGACATTCCAGTCCGCGCCGCAACGCGAGGTGAAATCGCGGCGCGAGATAAAAGAATTACTCACGCAGGAATCGTCCAGGAAAACCAAGGTGCTTGAATCCAGACCGGATAAAAAAGAGTTGCAACGGCAACCCCCCGCCCTCGGGCTCATGGCGCGTTCCGAGATGCAGGAGGAACGCGCCCGGCTCAACGCCGAAATCAGCCGTGAATGGCAGGAGTATCAAAAACGTCCGCGGCGCATGTTCCTGAACGCGCGTACCCAGGAATACAAATATGCGGCCTACATGGATGCGTGGCGCGCCAAGATCGAGCGCGTGGGCAACCTGAATTACCCGGAAGAAGCAAAGCGGCGTCGCCTCACGGGCAACCTGGTGCTCGACGTGGCGCTGAATGGGGACGGAAGCATCAACAACATTTCCGTGCGGCGTTCATCGGGACAGAAAACCCTCGACGATGCCGCGATGCGCATCGTCGAACTGGCGGCGCCGTTTGCGCCATTTCCGCCCGAGATTCGGGCGGACATCGATGTGCTGCACATTACACGCACATGGAAATTCAACGAAACACTGATGACCAGCGAAAATTGATACTATGAAAGAGGAAATCGTTTCACTGGCGAATTATTTTCTGATCGCCATGCCCAGCCTGGGGGACCCGAACTTTTCGCGCAGCGTGACCTTGATCTGCGAGCATTCCAGCGACGGTGCCATGGGGGTGGTGATCAATCGCGTCACCGACCTGCGCCTGCGTGACATCCTCGAGCAACTGGAAATCGACGCGAGCGAGTCGGAACATGCCGACACGATGGTTTTTCTCGGCGGGCCGGTGCAGAACAACCGCGGCTTTGTGCTGCACCAACCGCTTGGCAACTGGGAATCCACCCTGCCGGTCACCGAAACCCTGGGAGTCTCCACCTCACGTGACATCCTGGAAGCCATCGCCCAAAACCGCGGACCGGAAAAATTTCTCGTGGCGCTGGGCTACGCCGGCTGGGGCGCCGGTCAACTCGAACACGAAATCACCCAGAACTCCTGGCTCAATAGTCCCGCCGACCACCAGATCCTGTTCGACCTGCCGGTGGAGAGCCGCTGGAAAGCGGCAGCCCAGATTGTCGGGGTGGACCTCAATACCCTCTCCGGTGAGGCAGGACACGCTTGATCGGCTGCGCATAACCATGGCGGATCCCCAAAAGGCGGCCACCTTTCTCGCCTTCGATTACGGGAAAAAATACATTGGCGTGGCTGTTGGCAGCCGTTTTTCACGTCTGGCAGAGCCGGTGACCACCCTGCGCGGGTCCGCCGAAAACCCGGATTGGACGCGCCTGGCGCGCCTGATCGAGGAATGGAAGCCGGATGCCCTCGTGGTCGGACTGCCGCTCAACATGGACGGCAGCCCCAACCCCATGACCCGGGCGGCGCGGGCGTTTGGACAACGCCTGCAGGACCGCTACAATCTGCCAGTACATATGGTGGACGAACGCCTGTCGACACATACCGCCCGCGAGATCCTGAACCAGGCCGGCGTTCCCATGAAGCGGCACAAAGCCAAGCTGGACCAGATCGCAGCCCAGACCATTCTGCAGGCCTTCCTGAACGAACTCCCCGGAGCGGAATCATGACCGTCGCGATTAACGTCGAGGCAGCGCTCAAGCACATGACCGAGGAACTGCGTCCCGCGCTCGCGCGCGAACCGCTCATGATCGGCATCTACACCGGCGGCACCTGGGTGGCCGAGCGCCTGCACCGCGCCCTTGGCCTCAAAGAACCGCTCGGCACCCTCGACATCTCGTTTTATCGCGACGATTTCACGCGCATCGGCATGAACCCGCAGGTCAAGGTCTCGAACCTGCCCGTCAACGTGGAAGGCCGGCATGTGATTCTCGTGGACGACGTCCTGCACACGGGCCGCACCATCCGCGCCGCCATGAATGAAATCTTCGATTACGGCCGGCCGGCGTCGGTAATGCTGGCGGTCCTGATTGAGCGTCCGGGACGCGAACTGCCGGTCGAAGCCCAGGTGGTTGGCCAGCACATGAAGCTCGGAAAGCACCAGCATGTTAAACTCACCGGACCGGAAAAACTGGAACTCAAGGTTCAGGAGGTTAGTGGGTGACAGGCGACCTGCAATTCGATGGCCAAGGGCATCTGCGCCATCTGCTTACTATTGAAGGCCTGTCCCGTCAAACCATTCTCGAAATTCTCGATATCGCCGAATCCTTCATCACCGTCGGCGAACGCGAAATCAAGAAAGTCCCGCTGGCACGCGGCAAGACCGTCGTCAATCTCTTCTTCGAATCCAGCACCCGTACCCGCACCACCTTCGAGATCGCCGCCAAGCGGCTCTCGGCGGACGTCATCAACCTCAACGTCAGCGCCTCCAGCACCAGCAAGGGCGAGACCCTGCTCGACACCATCCGCAACCTCGAGGCGATGCACACCGACCTCTTCGTCGTGCGTCACGGCCAATCCGGCGCGGCGCACCTGATCGCGCGCCACGTCCCGTCGCACGTGCACATCATCAACGCCGGCGACGGGCGCCACGCGCACCCTACGCAGGCACTGCTCGATGTGTTTACCATTCGTCGCCACAAAGGCGCCTTCGACAAGCTCAAGATCGCCATCGTCGGCGACATCCTGCACTCGCGCGTGGCGCGCTCGCAGATCCACGCCCTGACCACGCTCGGTGTCGCCGAGCTGCGCGTGATCGCGCCCAAGACACTGTTACCCACGGCGGTGGAAAAACTGGGCGTGCGCCCCTTCACCAACATGGAAGATGGTCTCGAGGGAGTCGATGTCGTCATGATGCTGCGCCTGCAGCGCGAACGCATGCAGGGCGGACATATCCCGAGCGAACAGGAATACTTCAACCTTTATGGACTGACACCGGCCAAACTCGACTTCGCCGCGAAAGACGCCATCGTCATGCATCCGGGACCGATGAACCGCGGGCTGGAAATCGACTCCGCGGTCGCGGACGGCACCCAATCCGTCATCCTGCCGCAGGTCACCTACGGCATCGCGGTGCGCATGGCGGTAATGGCGCTCATCATGGGTGGGCACGCGGAACCGGTCGCGGGGAGGCGCAAGGAATGAGCCTGCATATCAAAGGCGGCCGCCTGATCGATCCGGCCAACAAGATCGATGGTAAAAAAGACCTCTATATCGACGATGAAGGTTTTGTCGTCGGTATCGGAAAGGCACCGGAGGACTTCAAACCCTCCGAATCGCTCGATGCCACCGGCAAGATCGTCTGTCCGGGATTGGTGGATCTGCGCGCGCGCTTGCGTGAACCCGGACTGGAGTACAAGGCCACCATCGAGTCCGAGTTACGCGCCGCCGTGGCCGCGGGTATTACCACGCTCTCCTGCCCACCGGATTCCAACCCCGTCATCGAGACGCCTGCCATGGCGCAAATGATCCAATCGCGCGCCTGGCGCTTCGGGCTCACCTTCATCCACCCGCTCGGTGCGCTCACACGCGGCCTGGAAGGCAAGCTCCTCGCCGACATGGAGGCGCTGGACGACGCCGGATGCGTCGGTTTCACTAATGGATTTGAGCCGGTGATGGATACGCTTGTCATGCGCCGCGCCCTGGAGTACGCCGCCACCTTCGACCTCACCGTGTTCCTGCATGCGGAAGACCCGTGGCTGCGCAACGGCGGCTGTGTACACGAAGGCGAGGTCGGCACCCGCCTGGGACTTCCGGGCGTCCCCGAGTCGGCCGAAACCGTCGGGGTGGCGCGCGACCTGGCGCTCATCGAGCAAACCGGCTGCCGTGCGCACTTCTGCAATCTCTCCAGCGCACGCGCCGTGGCCATGATCGCCGAGGCGCAGAAACAGGGACTGCCCGTGAGCGCCGACGTCACCGCGCATCATCTGCATCTCACCGAACACGATATCGGCTTCTTCAACACTCAATGCCACGTGCGCCCGCCACTGCGCTCGCAACGCGATCGCGATGGATTGCGGCAGGCCCTGAAAACCGGCGTGCTCGGCGCCATCTGCTCCGACCACCAGCCGCACGAACCGGACGCCAAGCTCGCGCCTTTCGCCGAATCCGAACCGGGCATCTCGGCGCTGGAAACCCTGCTGCCGCTGACACTCAAGCTGGTGGACGAGAAGCTGATATCGCTGTCCGAAGCCATCGCGCTGCTAACCTGGCGGCCAGCGGATATTCTCGGCGTGGATACGGGTCGCCTGGATTTGGGCGCCACCGCCGACATCTGTATCTTCGATCCCGAGGCGCACTGGATACTCACCGAAAGCAAGCTGGTCTCACGTGGCCACAACACGCCGTTCCTCAACTGGGAATTTCGCGGGCGTGTGACGCATACCCTGATTGGCGGCAATCTGGTTTACGAACTGAAGTAAAGTTTCTTCGTACAGGACCCAACAAAAAAGCCCCTTCTGGGGCTTTTTTGTTTTGTACCTTAATGGCGAGAACTTACTTGACCGTCACATTACGCAACGATTCGCCCAGCTCGCGGTTCTTTGAGTCCTTGCCTTCCAGCTTGATACGCAAGCGGACGTCGTTGACCGAATCGGCGTTGCGCAGGGCATCGTCGTAGGAAATCAAATCGGCGTCGTAGAGGCTGAACAGCGATTGATCGAAAGTCTGCATACCGGCCTCGCCCGACTTGGCCATGAGCTCCTTGATGCCCGGGACATTGCCTTCCATGATCAGATCGGCCACCAGGGGGGAATTGATCATCACCTCCACCGCCGGCACCCGCCCCTTGCCCGACTTCATCGGTACCAGGCGTTGGGAAATAATGGCCTTGAGGTTCAGCGCCAAATCCATCAACAACTGGTTGCGCTTCTCTTCCGGGAAAAAATTGATGATGCGGTCCAGCGCCTGGTTGGCGTTGTTGGCATGCAACGTGGACAAACACAGATGGCCGGTTTCCGAAAACTGGATGGCGAGGTCCATGGTTTCACGCGCGCGAATTTCGCCGATCAGGATCACATCCGGCGCCTGCCGCATGGCGTTCTTGAGCGCGACCTCGTACGACGCGGTATCCACACCGACTTCACGCTGGTTGACGATGCAGTTTTTGTGTTCGTGCACAAACTCCACCGGATCTTCGATGGTAAGGATATGGCCGTAACTGTATTCGTTGCGGTAACCGAGCATGGCGGCCAGCGAGGTGGATTTGCCGGAACCGGTTCCGCCCACGAAGAGCACGAGTCCACGCTTGGTGAGAGCTATGTCCGCCAGCACCTTGGGCAAATG
>CAYIQV010000004.1:15765-19371 GCA_964365635.1 uncultured Acidiferrobacteraceae bacterium | reverse complement strand
CTCATCGCCCAGACGTGACCGGAGATGCAGCTGTATGCCACCACGACCAGGGATGGCATCGGCCGGAATCTGTACCGGCAGCTGCATGGTCTTGTCGAGCTGCGCCAGCGTTGCCTGGAAGGTGCGCACGCGCACCGCTGGAATCACCTGCTGCGTGACCTTCATCCGGTCTCGCGCCTGACCCGGTGTCGTGGCGTTGAATTCCCAGGCGAGTTTGCGGGCATTTACCGGCGCCGTGACATCCCAACTTACGGCGCGCGCCTCACCCGGCGCGAGGCGAACTGCAACCGGTGCGAGCGAGACACCGGCTACCGTTGTACCTTGCTCGGTTGCCGTGGCTGCATAGCTTGCGTTTACCGTCACATCGAGCGGGGCGGTCGAACTGTTGCGCACGGTGATACCGGCGCCGTACCGATCCTGCTCGCGGACAAGCTGTGGTAATCCCGAAAGCAGCATCACATCCTGCGTTGAGCGGATGCCGGTCTGTCCGGTGCCGAACAACCCCGCTCCGGCATGCGCGACCGCCACGATCTGAAACGATGTAAGCGAATCATTGAGCGGCACCTCGACGGTGGCCTCGCCGTTGGCGTCGAGAGGCACCCGTCCTTTCCACAACAGTAGCGTATCGAAAAGCTCGCGCGACACCTGCCGGCCGCCGCCTCCGCCCGCCGCAAGCGCCTTGCGTCCATAGTGGCGTTTGCCGATGACGTTCATCTGTGCGGTCGAAGTTTGTACTTCGATACCGCGACGCTGCATCATGGATTTAAGCAAGTCCCATGAATCGTTGTTCATCAATTCGAGCAGGCCCTCGTCCACGGCAACAAGCACGACTTCGGCCCCGCGCCCCAACGCGGCGCCATCGGCACGGCTAACCTTGACGCGCACGGCTGCCTTGTCGCGAGTCTTGTATGTGGCGCGATCGGCACGCACATCCACCTTGAGTTCGTGAGTGCGCCAGCCGACATTGATCTCGGCAATACCGAGTTTGAATGCCGGCTTACCGAGATCCACTAACGCTGTGGGCTGCACCCCGGCAGCGCGCCCGCGTACGGCGAGCACTGAGACAAACACATTCGGCGCATAGCTCCCTTTGAGCGCAACCTTGATGACCGGCTCTTTGCCCGTGAGACGGGCGACAAACGATTCGAGAACGCCTTCACGTTCCACGGTCACGAGTGCGGTTGCCTCGCGAAACGGCATGCGCACCTGAAACACGGCCGTTTCACCAGGCTCGTAGCGTTTCTTCTCCGGCAAGACATCCATGCGGTCATCATTGCTGACATCGAACCACCACTCGTCCTTGCCGGCCACCCACACGTCCTGGTTGGCGTAACTCACGTTGCCAGCCTCGTCCGCGGTCTGAGCGCGCAGGATAACGTTTCCCGAAACCGGTGAAGACACCTCGCACACCAGCAACCCCTTAGCATCGGTTCGGCCGGAACAGATATCCCCGAGGCGTTTGACCTCGGTGTTGTGTTCGTAGGCGTAGAATCCGCCGATCAAGCGTTTGCGGTGCGAGTAATTCTTGCGTTGCAGCAGGTCAACCTTCACCGTGGCATTCGCGCGCGGCCGCCCGTTCAGATCGAGAACGATGGCATAGAACTTGAGCTTGTCTTTTGTCGCCGCCCAGGCATCGGGCTTCAGACCCACGATCAACTTTGCCGGCCATAGCGGGATGCTCGTCGAAGAGGTAAGGACTTCACCGTTGGCATCCTGGTATTCGAGTTCGGCCTGGATGGTCTGGGGCGTTTCTACTTTGGGCAACTTGTCGAGAGTCACACGTACCGCGCCCACCGCATCAAGCACGATATTGCGCGTGGTGAGTGACTTGGCGCCTGGTCCGGCCGCTGTGGTTTCCCCATCGACGGATTCGTCACCGGATTCCCCATCCTCAAGCTCATAGCCACGGTAGGACCAGCTTGGCGCCCCTTGGCGTTGGGTGCCCTCTTTTACATTGCCATTGGCCAAGGCGTACCCCTGGTAGTCTGGAAAACTAACCGCTTTGGGTTGGATGAGGCTGCGTAATTTGACGCTTGCCCCGCTGGCACCGCCGCCCGCAAGATAATTGAGTTGGATATCGATTTCAGCCTGCTGTGCGTTCACGAGCGGCACCTGCAACGGCTTCAGCACGGCTTTCATAGCCGGCACGCGGAACGCCTCGACGCGGAATGTTCCAGAAGATTTCGTAGGCACACCGCCCGGGCCCGTTGGTCCCTTACGGCCGCTATCAAGTTGAACTTGATAGGTACCGAGCTTAGCGTCCTGCGGGACGGTCCAGATGGCCTCGGCCGTGCCGTCATCGCTCCAGGTAAGCGGCTGTTCGTAGCGCTGATCGCTGCCGAGGTGACTGATAACGGCCTTTGCCGGCAGCTTTGTCTTGTCGATTAGCCCGAAACCATTGCCGGTGTGACGACGATAGAAATGCATCATGTGCAGGGTGTCACCGGCACGCAGCAAGGTACGGTCAAACACCGTGGTGGCGATGTAGCTGCCGTCGTAGCTGCCTGTCGGCAAATGAAAGCGCCATGGGTGGATGCCTTCGTTCCAATCCGAGAATACGAAGGTCAGGTCATCGCCATGGCGCGCGGTAATGAAATATTTCCGGTCGTAGTAATTGCGATTGTAACCACGATAACAACCGGGCAAAGTTTGTTCCGCTGGCAATTCTTGTGCGATGCGCGCCGTACCCACCGAGTCGGTTTTGCCGGACCAGTGGACCTTGCCGTTGCAGTCGAGCACTTCGACCGTGGCGCCGGCCACCGGCATGCCCTTGTCGAGGCTTGTGACCCAAACCAACGAGGACTCACGACCACGCTTGAAATGCGCCGCCAGATTTGTCACCAAGGCTGCGGTCTGAACATAGTAAGGTTTGGCCTCACCATGCAATGCCGCGCCCAGCCGTGGGCTTGTCAGCTCCACGACATAAAAACCCGGACCTTTGAGGGGTATGCCCATCACTTCAAAGGCGCGCTCACCGCCAGGTTTTGGCAGAGAGAATTGCTGTGGCTCGCCCTTTGCCTCGTTCTCGCCCTCAAACAACGATTGGCTACCCTCCGATTCTTGACGGTTGTACAGCCGCCGTAGCCAGGCGATTACCTGGGGACCAGCATCGGCCGATTGCCACACGCGTATCGCCCGCCCAGAGATCGAGCCGGTATCGTTCTTCTCCCCGCCGGTCAGCGACTGCCAGGTGCGTGTCAACCGTTCGCTAATGCCTTCCGGGTCCGCACCAGCCACTTTGAGCAGGCTCATCTTGAGTTGCGCTTCAAGATTACGCACGGTAACCGGGAGCGTCGCGTCGGCGTTCAATTCGATGATGCCAAAGCGGGCCGGGAACTTGGCCAGCGGCGGATATTCGTCGGTCGCCACGGCGAGCGGGAAGATATCGCGATTGGCGAGCGTGCGTCCGGCGTCGTCGTGGAAATTCTTCGGCAGCGTGACCGTGACTCGGGATTTCTCCGGGAAGGGTCCGACAACCGATACGCCATTAATTAGTGCGTCTTGGCTCTCTTCTTGGTTGAACTGTGGCCGGTATGCTTTACCGTTATCCAGCTTGAACTCGATTTTTGACGCCAGCTCGCGCGCCACCGGGGCGGTGAAGCGCAG
>CAYIQV010000004.1:0-15755 GCA_964365635.1 uncultured Acidiferrobacteraceae bacterium | reverse complement strand
GTGGGTCGCATGATCGCCGTCGTGCCGGAGAAGCGGAAGGCCGCGGCGGTGAAGCGCAGCTCCATCGGCAGTACCGGTATACACTGGGCTTCCGCATTCACGCGCTCGCAGTGAAACTCGGCACGAAACTCACTACGTACACGGTAGGCCAATGTCTGGTCCTGTTCGGTCGCCACTCCACTCGCGGTGCGGATGCCTTTACCCCATACGAGTCGTGCCCGGGCATTGTTTGGCAGATGTCGTTGACACTGTAGGGTGACAATCGGTGACTCCTCGGGCTTCGCGTTGAGGAACTTCTCGATATCAGATCCCTTGATAACAGCCTGGGTATCGAGTGGTACCACCGCGCCGCTGCGCTTGAAAACAAGCAGCGCTCGCACGTAACGATCGACAAAGTCACGACGCTGATCGAGTAACTGCTTGCGCTCATCGGGGGCAAGGAAGCGTACGCCGACACGTTCCTGCACACCTTCGATATCGCAATAGGCGTTCGCCAGAATTGTCGCGGGTTCGGCCGGAGCGTCGAGGCCGAGAATAAACACCTGGTCCTCGTCGATTGACGAGCCTTCATAAGGTTGCGACTGACGGATCGCCGGGCCCCCGGTGCTAAAGGAGAAGTCGCGATGGCCGCTGAGCGCCCCGCCATTGAGCGTCTTCATGTCGGATTTGAGACGGAAGGTGCAGACCACGCCTGCGGGCAGGGCGCGATCAAAATCGAACACCCAATTGCGCGCGTCGGCCCAGCGCCCCGTGCCTTTGGATGGACAATCGATCTCGAAGGGTTCTGTAAGGCGCGGGTCACCAAACGGCACCATCGGCACACTGAACCGGGCAGTCACTTGGCGCACATCCTTGACGGTTCCCGTTGGGGAGAACAGCTCTACCCGTGGATCCTGATCTGCGGCAAACGCGCAAGAAAAGACGGTCAAAAAAAGACAAGTAAGCAGGTTGCGGCGCAACATATTTGTGTCTCCCTGAGGTTTATTCGGCGCCCAGCTATGCACGGAGGCTTCTGCCTTCCCTACCCCCATTGGCCAAGAACATATTGAGTTTAGAACATGGTAAGTCATATACAGTGGAAATCTGGCTGAGCGGTAAAAAAATACAGGCAGAAACCAAAAAGTATGGCGAAGGGGATTTCTTGCCGATTACACAGAACAGAAGCTGAAACAGCCGAATTTGTGCCAAATTAGACAGATCGAACTGATGATTGCCGGAAATGCCGGGTTGCGTTGATGAGACAGAATGTTTTTCAGCCGCCGTCCACTGACGCCGATGTCGTGGTTACTCCAGCATCTTCGCGCCAGCGAGGGCGATCTGTCCGTCCTCGGATGATTTGACGCCACTAACTCCGATGGCGCCGATAATTTTTCCTTGCCATGTCAGCGGCACGCCGCCTTCGGATGGCACAACACCCGGAAGCCCCAATACTCCCTGACGGCCACCCGTCAAGGCATCCTCCCAGGCTTTTGTGGGACGCTTGAACGCCACGGCGGCTTTGGCTTTGCGAATGGCAATTTCCACGCTGCCGAACTGGGCGTTATCGAGGCGATCAAGACAGATCAGATTTCCACCGTCACCCACCACGGCAATCACGACGGGCCAGTCATGTTGACGTGCTTCGGCCTCTGCTGCCGCCATTATCTTTCTGGCGGTGGCAAGCGTTAACACTGATTTAACCGGCAACATGTTGTCAGTCATCTTCTCTCCTTATTCTTTCCATTAACAGCAAGGAACCAAATCCACGAAAATTATCCCGTACAAATAAGCTCGTAATCCATCGTTTATCTGGAAAATGTGAATCTGCCAGTACAGGCAATTGTTTAGTTTCACAGAAACACTACAATCATACGATGCTTCGTTGGACCCTTCTTGTAACGGTATTCTTTATACTGGCCAGCTGCGCCACTCCGGAAGCGGAGATACTGACCAAAATAGAAACCTATCCCGCGACCACGAATGTTGAAATCCTCCTGGATTTCCCCAAACGATCCTATAAAACGATTGCCATTCTTGAAGACCGGTACGGCGGTACGCCTGAGGAAATCAATTCGCGGCTATCCCGCAAGGCGGGCGAAATCGGGGCAGACGCTATCGTTATCGTCAGCATCAACGATAAAACTGTCACCAACTGGCTTATGATCGATCCCTACTATGATGCCCGTTCTTTGCATCACCCTCGCTATCGACCCGTTAAACAACACTACCGCAGTGTACGCGCCAAGGCTATCAAGTTTTACTTGAAGTAATAGCTCCTACTTACTGTTTTATATTGTTAATTAATTTTCTACCTTATCCCACTTTAATTAGAACAGTAGCAAGCTTGGCTGTCGTTGAAAATTTGGTAGCACGCTAGATTCCTTGTTGAATACCGCTTATCCGGGTTACCCTCCCGTTTGTAGGAAATTTACCGTTTTGATATTGCATGACAAAAACATTTAAGGGAATCTAGGGTCAGTCTCAACCCTTACACGGAGGTTTTGATGAGCACAGAAATGTGGATGGCTGTTCTTCTGGCCTGGACCGTCACTGGCTTTCTCGTCGCAATCGCATTCGGCCGAATGAGCCAGGTCGAAGATCTGGACCAGGACGAGGCCCTGCTGGCTTCCTCTGCCAGAGCCGTAAAATACCTTCGCAGAAACAAACGCAAAACTACCGTTCGCCTATCGCCACGCGACGCGGCGAGACGCATCGCCAACTAATTCGGTCTTTTCTCCGTCAAGTCGGTGAGACCGGCCTAGCCGGGGCGCTCCTCAGGCGAAGGTAGTGCCGTCTTGTTAATATTCCACGACAACGTGACTCTTGGCCGCACACCGTTATAGGGGTTAACGATGTGCACAAGCTGGCTGGGGAAGATGATCATCGTTCCGGCAGTCATGTCTGGCAAAAATGGTGCTGTCATGCATTCTTTCTGGTCAGGACAGCACGTGGCCAAACGCGGATCGACAAAACTGAAACGCCCGCCTTGCGGGTCGCCAAGGTCTTCATCGCCCGGATCCAGGCAATAAACGACGCTCGCCACGGTACGCACATGGCTGTGTGGCATGCAATAATCACCGGCACGGTAGACACCCGCCCAACACAGGTCCACCACCGCCTCCTCACTCTCCAGGACATGCTGAAATAACGCCTTCGCCCGGGCATTGATGAGTTCGGCCTCGGCACTGGCCCACTTCTCCAGATGATGAATCCTGGTTCCACCGGCGCCGCGGACATGCCGCTTGCGCATCCGCTGGTGTTCCTCGAACTCAAGAATTTTTGAAATCAGGCGGGGATGGTATTCCTGGATGTCCGCAAATACCGTACTGCGGATGGTGGGGTCGCACAGTGAGTCGATCTTTTGATTTTGAGGCCATATCTGGATCGATTTCAGGCCAAGGTTAATCACGCCACTGCCCATGCGGTTGTGTGCGTCCGTTAGAGTCGGGGAGTTTCCCTTTATTTTTCCATCTAATTCATGCATGCGGAGATTCCTGATTACCGAATAGGTATCACATCAAGACTCATGACAGATTTCCTTTCCACCACGCCGACATCGCGCGTAGACGCAAGGAAACAAACGAATGGGGAACAAAGGGCAAGACGGTCCTGCCGTTGGCTTCTGATACATATCTGGGACTCGGTGATTGTCACGTCGCGGTCAGGGCTCCAATGTTCCACTTTCATGGGCAATTAGAATACGCGTGCGCCAACAAGGTTGCAATTTCGTGCGTACGGTTTGTGTTCAGACTGTTTCCAGCGTCACAAAAGCGACAGCATGATCCTGCTCATCCGCCAGGCTGATATGGGCAACGCTGATGCATTTTTCATGAATAAACTGTTCCGCCCGGCCGCCAAATTCCAGCATGGGTTTTCCCTGCGGGTCGTGGATCACCCCGATGTCACGCAGATGCACTCCATTGCTGAAGCCGGTCCCCATGGCCTTGGCCGCCGCCTCCTTGGCGGCGAAGCGCCGCGCCAGAAAATGCGCCTTGTGCGCATTGCCCTGGAATTCCCGCATTTCAGCGGGAGTCAGGATGCGTTCGGCAAATTTATCGCCAAACCGGTCAAGATCCTGTTGCATGCGTTCCACACGCACGATGTCGGTGCCGATACCAAAGATCATTGCCTGGAAGCCTCCGTCATCAGCCGCTTCATCTCGCGCACGGCCTCGTGCAGGCCGGTGAATAACGCCCGCGCCACAATGGCGTGACCGATGTTCAATTCTGAAATCCCGGGGATGGCGGCGATCGACTGAACATTGTGATAATTGAGCCCGTGCCCGGCATTGACCTGAAGTTTCAGGTTGAGCCCCTGCTGCACCGCCTGCTCAATACGAATCAGTTCCACGCGGCGCGCTGCATCGGTGGTCGTGTCCGCATAATGCCCGGTATGAATCTCGATGACCGGGGCACCGGTCTGGGCCGCGGCCTCGATCTGTTTCGTGTCGGCATCGACGAACAGGGACACGCGCACCTCCGCCTCCGCGAGCCGCCGGCAGACCTCGGTGATCTTCTTTTTGCCCTGCACGACATCGAGGCCGCCTTCCGTCGTCAACTCCTGACGACGCTCAGGGACGAGGCAACAGTCATGCGGGCGAATGCGCTGGGCAAAGGCCACGATCTCGTCCGCCACGGCCATTTCCAGATTCATGCGTGTCTGGAGAATCTTGCGCAGGGTCTCGACATCGCGGTCCTGGATATGCCGACGGTCTTCGCGCAAATGCAGCGTGATACTATCCGCGCCCGCCTGCTCCGCCTCAATCGCCGCCTGAACCGGATCGGGATACAGCGTGCCACGTGCCTGCCGCAACGTGGCCACGTGGTCGATGTTAACGCCCAACTTTATCAACGTCTGCCTCCTGATGTGCACCGCTGACCAGCGGTGTGACCACCCGGCGGAAAAGTTTCCGGGTATGCAAGGGTTTGTCGCCCAGGTGGCGTGACAGCGCGGCGCGCATCAGCGTCTTGGCATCGCGCAGGCACGACGCGTCGTCCAGGTTTTCACTTGCCAGTGCCAGCAGGCTGGATCCACGTACACGCACGCCCTGCACCGCGAGATTCAGCTCGGGATGCGCCACCCGCATCGGCCCGCGGTCGAGCACATAATCATACATCGCTTCCGGCGAAATCGGGCTGCTGTCCGTTATGTCCCGATCCAGCACCAGGCCATAGCCGAGCTCGCGCAACAACTGATTTTCGAAAACACGCAGCGCGGCTTCGTTGTTGCTGTCATGGCGCAATGCACGCAGAGAACGTTCATAGGCGTCGAACAACGCCTCATGCGCGTCGTGCCGATGCAGCAACCGCATCAATACCTCGTTCAGGTAAAAGCCGCAGTACAAGGACTGGCCTTCCAGTTCAATCGAGGGTCCATGGGCCTCGGCGCCTGTCAGCACGGCCAGCTCGCCCTTGCCGCTCCATCCGATCAGCAGCGGCTGAAATGGTTTTAAGATACCGCGGGTGCGGCTGCTGGCACGGCGCGCCCCTTTGGCGACCAGGCCAAAGCGTCCGTGATGGGCGGTGAACACCTCGATCAGCATACTGGTTTCGCTGTAATGGCGGTGATGCAGGAGTAGGGCAGGTTCTTGGGTGACGCGCATCGACTCAGCCTTCGTCCGTGTACCCGAGACTGCGCAGCGAGCGCGCGCTGTCTGACCAGCCTTCACGCACCTTGACCCACAGATTCAAATGCACCTTGGATCCAAACAGTTTCTGCATTTCGATGCGCGCGCGGCTGCCCACATTTTTGAGGCCGGCACCGGCCTTTCCGATCAAGATTCCCTTCTGACCCTCTTTTTCGACCCAGATGATGGCGTCGATATGCAGCACTCCCTTGGCGCGCTTGAACTGCTCAACCTGTACCGCCGTGGCATAAGGTATTTCCTGACGAAAGCTGCGGAACACCTGTTCGCGCACCAGCTCTTCCGCGAGAAACCGTTCACTCCGATCGGTGATCTGGTCGGCGGGATAGATAGCCGACTGTTCCGGCAAATATTTGATAATGGCGCGTTCCAGTTCGGCGACATTCGTTCCTACGCGCGCCGATAGTGGAACGATCTCGGCAAAGTCGGCCTTTTCGCCCGACAGCTTGATGAGCGGCAGCAGGCGGCTGCGATCCTTGACCAGGTCGACTTTATTGATGGCAAGGATCACCGGTATTTTATGTTTCATGGCCAGGCGCAGGGGATATTCATCCGCCTCCTCCCAACCGCCGGAGTTAATGAGCAACACAATGCAATCCACCCCTTCCAGGCTGCCACTTGCCGCGCGGTTCATGTACCGGTTCATGATGCCTTCATCGCTGGCATGCAGCCCGGGTGTGTCCACATAGATAATTTGCATCTCCGGCGTGGTTTTGATGCCCAGCAAGCGGTGACGCGTGGTTTGTGCCCGGGACGAAGTGATGCTGATCTTGCTCCCCACCAGCCGATTCAGCAGGGTCGATTTCCCGACATTCGGCCGCCCAATCAGGGTGACCATTCCGCAGCGGTGGCTAGCGTTCATTTGCGTGCATCAAGCAGTTCAAGCGCCAGGGCGGCAGCCTGCTGCTCGGCATTGCGGCGCGTGGTTCCTGTGCCACGCAAGGTTTTGTCTATCCCAGGCACCCAGCACTCGACGACAAAACTCTGGCTGTGCGCTTCGCCGGTGACCTCACAGATTTGATAGATGGGCGTGGGCAGAGAGTGCTTCTGGAGATGTTCCTGTAGCCGTGTTTTCGGATCTTTGGGGATGGAATAGGGGTTGAGCCGTGCAAACATCTCCTGATAGAGATGCAGAATGACGCGGCGCGTCTCGTCATACGAACTGTCCATGCAGATGGCCCCGAATATCGCCTCCAGCGCATCCGCCAGAATGGAGTCACGGTTAAAACCACCGCTTTTGAGTTCGCCCTCCCCCAACGCCAGAAAATCGCCAAGCTCGAGTTCGCGCGCGAGCAAGGCGAGCGTTTGTTTTTTGACGAGACTGGCCCGCAGACGGGTCAGATCGCCTTCCGGGATATCAGGGTAACGGGTAAATAATTCAGCAGAGATAACGAAACCCAACACGCTGTCACCCAGAAATTCAAGTCTTTCGTAGTTGTCCGAACTCTTGCTGCGATGCGTCAGGGCACGCTGGAGCAATACAGATTCCTTGAATGAATAATTCAGCCGGCGATACAGTTCGGCGTACGACTTATTCAACCGATTTGACCTCGAGACTGTGATCGAAGGTAAGCAGCGCCGATATGTTGCCGGCGATGGGCACCACCGCCTCGTAATTGATACGGACAACCTTCATCTTCCCGCGCGGTTCAAGGGTAAGTACCTTGTTAACGTCGATGTCATTATCGGCATTGTCGATTTCCAGCGTCTTGCGCACCGATTCCTTGATCTGCGCCAGGTTCATCGTATCGACATCCGGCTTCTTGCTGAGACTTAACAAGGCGCTGCTGACTTTCGAATCGGTGATATACGGAGGCAACAGCTTGAAGAAAATGAAAAGCGTGAAAGCGAGCACACCGAGCACGAATAAAAGGCCCCACATGGTCATACCTGACTGCAGTTTGCGGCTTTGCATTATGCGATCTCCTCGCGATAGATCCTGTTGCCAAAGGTCACTGAATGGTAGAGCCGACACGGTTCCAGACAATACGTTGCCAGAACCACTTATCCTGGCTGTTCATATCCCAGCTGAACCAGATGAAAAACGCCTTGCCAACCAGGTTCTGGTCCGGCACGAAGCCCCAATATCGACTGTCGTTGCTATGGTCGCGGTTGTCGCCCATGACGAAATATTTTCCCTCAGGCACAACGATCTCCGGCAGCGGCATGTCCGGCCGGGTTGTCGTCAGAATGGCATGCTTCACGCCGTCCAGATTTTCTGTCACGCGCAGAATCTCGGACGAAAATTCACCGCCGGACGGAAGATAGGCGTAGCCATCCTGCTGTTCCATCAGGGTTCCATTGATATAGATCCGTTTATCTTTATATACAATACGATCGCCGGGAATGCCAACCACGCGCTTGATGTAATTGACCGACGGATCGCCCGGGAAGCGGAATACCACCACCTGACCGCGTTTCGGGCCGTCGATATCCAGAACCTTGATATTGGCTACCGGCAACCGTACGCCATAGGCAAATTTGTTCACCAGGATAAAGTCGCCGATAAAGAGGCTGGGAAGCATCGATCCCGAGGGAATGCGGAAGGGTTCAGCCAGAAACGAGCGGATCAGAAACACAATCAGGATGACCGGGAAGAAGGCGCGCGCGTATTCGACAACCACCGGCTCCTTGCGGGCATGGCCGGCTTCGTCGGCTTTTCCCGATTCCGTCAGCCGCTGGGCTTTGTGCTCACGGTTCTGCGCCCAGAGCAACCGATCCAGCGCCCAGATGGCACCGGTGGCGCACAATATCAGCAACATGATCAGTGCAAAGTCCATGGCTATTTCGCGTCCACGCGCAAAACTGCGAGAAAGGCTTCTTGCGGTATTTCAACCGTGCCCAGTTGTTTCATGCGTTTTTTACCCTCTTTCTGTTTCTCCAGCAATTTACGCTTGCGTGAGGCGTCGCCGCCGTAACATTTGGCCGTGACGTTCTTGCGCATTGCCTTCACGCTTTCGCGCGCGATGATTTTCGCGCCGATGGCCGCCTGGATCGCGACATCAAACATCTGCCGCGGTATCAACTCACGCAATTTCTTCACCAGTTCTCGGCCACGATACTGGCTCTGGTCATGATGCACAATGACCGACATGGCGTCCACTTTATCGCCATTGATCAGCACGTCAAGCTTCACCACGCTCGCGGTACGAAACTCCAGAAAATCATAATCGAACGAGGCGTAACCGCGACTGACCGATTTGAGACGGTCGAAAAAATCCAGCACCACCTCGGCGAGCGGCAGCTCGTACACCAGCATGGCCTGACGTCCGTGGTACGTCATGTCCTTCTGGATACCGCGTTTCTCCACGCACAGGCCAATCACGTTGCCGACGTATTCCTGCGGCACCAAGATGGTCGCACGAATAATCGGCTCGCGGATCTCGACGATCCGCGACGGGTCCGGCATCTTTGCCGGGTTCTCCACCAATAATACTTCGCTCGACGTTACTACTTCGTATATTACCGTCGGCGCCGTCGTGATGAGATTGAGGTTGTACTCACGCTCCAGCCGTTCCTGGATGATCTCCAAGTGCAGCATACCCAGAAACCCGCAACGATAACCAAACCCGAGCGCCTCTGAGGTTTCTGGTTCATAGTGCAGCGAGGCGTCGTTGAGCTGCAACTTGGAGAGAGCATCGCGAAAGGCTCCGTAATCGGAAGACTCAACCGGGTACAAACCGGCGAACACCCGCGGCTTGATCTCCTTGAATCCGGGCAAGGCCTTTGCCGCCGGTCGGTCGGTGTGGGTGATGGTGTCGCCAACGCGCGCACTGCGCACATCCTTGATGCCGGCAATAATGTAACCGACCTCACCGGGGCCAAGGTCATCCACCGGCTTGCGCTTGGGGGTAAAGATGCCAATCTGTTCGGTCACGTAATCACGGCCGGTGGCCATGAGCCGGATCTTTTCCTTGGGTCTCAGACGCCCGTCCACGACGCGCACCAGCGAAACCGTTCCCATATAGTTGTCGAACCAGGAATCAATGATCAGCGCCGTCAGCGGCGCATTGGCATCGCCCTTGGGAGAAGGAATCCGTTTGACGATGGACTCAAGAATATCTGCGATGCCAATGCCCGTTTTCGCGCTGGCGCGGACGGCGTCCTTGGCATCGATGCCGATAATTTCCTCGATCTCCTGAATCGCCCGCTGCGGATCGGCCGCGGGCAAGTCGATCTTGTTCAGTACCGGGAGAATTTCCAGATCGAGCTCGGCGGCCGTATAGCAATTCGCCACGGTCTGGGCCTGCACACCCTGCGAGGCATCCACCACCAGCAGCGCCCCTTCGCACGCCGTCAACGAGCGTGAGACTTCATAGGAAAAATCTACGTGGCCCGGCGTGTCAATCATGTTCAGCCGGTAGGTATTGCCGTCGTTCGACTTGTACGTCAACGCGACGCTCTGGGCCTTGATGGTGATGCCGCGCTCGCGCTCCAGATCCATGGAGTCCAACACCTGCGACTGCATTTCCCGCTCCTCCAGTCCGCCACACAGCTGAATGAACCGGTCGGCCAGCGTGGACTTGCCGTGGTCGATGTGGGCGATTATGGAGAAGTTACGGATGAGTTCCTGATTCCAGCTGCTCATGTGCGGTATGGTAGTTTGTCGGGTGATGTGGACATACCGGTTACCCGATATAAAAAAGGCGCGTCATCGCGCCTTTGGTTTTGTTCTGGAGAGACCGGTCAGGCCCCAGTGCGATCTACGGCCACGGGCAGCCGCGGCTTGCTGTCGATGCGCGTAGCATACTCTATTTCACGGGAGGCATAAATGTGCGGAAGCCGCGCGGCCCGGCTAACCGCCGGTATTCAGGGCCAAATAGGAGGTCGAAGCACCCCGGCGAACCCGCAAGACGACCAGTTTGCCCACCCCGACCCGCACCGTCAGGCGCTGAAACCCGGAAACGTCGTAGACCCGTTTCCCGTCAACCTCGAGGATAACGTCACCGGGCCGTAAACCGGCGTCACGCGCCGGCCCCTCGTCGACGACATCGACCGCGACGCCATAGTCGAGGCTGAGTGTCTTGCGCTGCACCGGAGAGATTTCACCCAAGGCCATGCCCAAGGAACCACTGCCACCTGCCCGCCCCTGCCTGGGCGACGGCTTGGCGGCCGCCTCTTCCCTTAGCTCGCCCAGCGTCACCATCACGCTTTGCATGCCCCGGTCGCGCCGGAATACAGTCAGACGCACAGGCACGCCCGGGGCGGTCAAGCCGACGAGTGGCGGCAGATCGGAGGAATGGTCAATCGCCTTGCCTTCGTATTCCAGCACAATGTCGCCGCTGCGCAGTTCGGACTTCGCGGCCGGCCCGGTCGGCAGGATATCGGCAACCAGGGCGCCATGCGGCTTGTTGAGGCCATAGGCCGAGGCCAGCGTGCGCGACACTTCCTGAAGGCTCACGCCGAGCCAGCCACGGCGCACATGGCCCTGGCTTTTCAGTTGCGTGGTAATTTTCATCGCCGCGTCAATCGGGATCGCGAAGGACAGGCCCATAAAGCCGCCGGTGCGGCTGTAGATCTGTGAATTGATGCCGACGACCTCGCCTTTCAGATTAAAAAGCGGGCCGCCGGAGTTGCCGGGATTGATCGCCACGTCCGTCTGGATAAAGGAAACATAGTTTTCATTCGGCAAAGCGCGCGTCTTGGCGGAAACAATGCCGGACGTGGCGGAGCTGTCGAATCCGAACGGCGAGCCGATCGCCAGCACCCACTCGCCCACCTGCAGGCGTCCGGGATCGCCGATGACCACCGCCGGCAGGCCGGTCGCGTCAATCTTCAGCAGAGCAATATCGCTGCGCTTGTCGGAGCCAATGAGTTTGGCGCTGTATTCGCGCCGGTCCGTCAGCCGCACCACGATTTCCCTGGCGTCTTCGACGACATGGGCGCAGGTCAGGACATAACCATCCGGTGACACAATAAATCCGGAACCCAACGGGTTGCTGTCAAACGATTCCTGGCCTTCATCGAAGTACCGGCGAAAATAATCATTGAAGGGATGATCCTCGGTGGCCTCGGGTTCATCCGGATTTCGTACCGCGCCGGCGTGTTTCAGGCGCTGCGTGGTGCTGATGTTCACCACGGCCGCGCCATGTTTGTCCACCAGCCGGGAAAAATCCGGAAGATCGCGCGGGGCGGCCTGTGCCAGCGGCACCCACAGAAGCAACGGAAGTGCGTACCAGAAATTGGCGATCAGTTTTTTCATCGTGAACGCACCGGGGCAACGGATTCGCTGATCATGGAAACGGTTTCGGCCGGGACCTCGCCGACCACCGTGATCTGAAAATCATCAACGTGCGCGCCATGCGCATGCACCGCGCCCATGTGCCTGGGCCCGATCATGATGGGCTTGGCTTCTTTCTCCTGTTTTTCAATAAACACGGAAACCGTTGCCAGACCGTCTGTATACACGAGATGCTCTACCGGTTTTTCCCGCATTGGAACATGCCGCATTGAATGCATCGACAGCCGGAATCCTCTTGGTAGCTGCCCAACCGTCCAGCCCTGCCTGACATCGAGTTTGACGTTCTTGTCATCGGCGCGATGCCACACCAGGCTTTCGCCGGCAACGCCCGGCTTGAGAGCCGAGTCCGGAATTTTCCCGCCCACATTCAGTTGCGTGAACATGAAACGCTCAAGGACCGTTCCCTTACTGTCCAGCAGTTCGGCTTTGAGCAACAAGCCGGAATCCTTGTCGGCCCACAGATGGTAACCGTAGCGGTAATCGTCATTCGGCGTGATGATGACAAGCTGCGCGGCTCTCCCGGCAATCCGCTCTGTCCTGCCGAGCTTCAGTACATAGTTCTCGTCAAAGCCCTGCAGCGGATCGGGAAGAATGGAGGGAAAGTTTTTGTCTTGCACCTTGCGGTATTCCACCGTGGCCGAGTTCTTGTCCGGCCAGTAACAGCGGATCTCCTTGTCATCGCGGATGATTTCGCGCGCCACGCCATTGAGCGACACCAGCCGCTCCCTGGCCGATCCGTTTTCTACCTTATGGATGATGCGCATCACCTCCAGCTGCGCATTGTGCTGATACACAAACGCGCCGTCATAATTGAGCGTGCGTGCCGCCTTGTTTATTTTTATCAGCCAATCGCGCGCCGCGTCCGCCGCGACGGCGGTAGCGCTGGACAACGACAACACCAGAATAAAAATGAATCGAGGAAACGAACGGAAAATCATTTATCGTTATCGTAGCTGACAACGCGGACGTAGGGCGCCATACCACCGAAACCGGAATGAGAGGCAAATTCGTTATGCTCGACCAGATAGGCATTCAAGGCATTTTCGGCCTCCGTGTGGGTGGTGTCCCAGCGCATGGCGCCGGCACGAGCAACCTGCGCCGGCGTTGGCTTGCTCTGAGCCGCAAGCTGTTGAGTAGCAATTGGCGCACGCACCCATTGCAAACCAAAAATAGCAACGGCGGCCACAGAGGCGGCGATCGCCACGGTGCCCGATGCCAGCGCCGCCCGCCGCCAGAACGTCCGTGGGGACACTGAGCCAGCTCGCGCTGACGTCATGTTTATCTCTTCTGCTATCCGCTCAGCCAGACCGGGTGCGACAACAAATTCCAGTTCTTTGCGCAACGCCGCGCGTACCAGATGATAGCGATCCCATGTGCGGCGCAGCGCCGCGTCTTCGGCAAGCGCGCCCAGCACACGCCGCTGATCGAGTTCATCAATCTCGTTGTCTACCAACGCGGACAGTTTCTCTTTCATATCAACCTCGGGACCATTCTCAGACATCACTTTTCCAGTAACGGCTTCAATTCCAGATCAATGGCTTCGCGCGCACGAAAGATACGCGAACGCACCGTACCGATGGGACAGTCCATGACCTCGGCGATTTCCTCATAACTCAGTCCATCGATCTCGCGCAACGTGACTGCCGTGCGCAAATCGGGTGGCAGCGTTTCGATCACCCGCCATACCGTGGCGGCGATCTCATCTGTCAGCATCTGGCGCTCCGGGCTAGCCTGATCGCGCAATTCGCCACCGCTCTCGGCCAACTCCGCTCCCTCGATCTCGACATCCGAGCCCGGCGGCCGTCGTTTCTGGGATTCGAGATAGTTCTTGGCGGTGTTGACGGCGATGCGGTACAACCAAGTATAGAACGCGCTTTCGCCACGAAATCCGCCGATGGCCCGGTAGGCCTTGATCAGGGCCTCCTGGGTGACGTCCTCGACCTCGCCCCGGTCGCGAACGTAGCGCGAGACCAGCTTGGCCACCCTGTGCTGATACTTCCGGACCAGCAGGTCAAAAGCGAATTTGTCGCCTTTTTGCACCCGCGCAACCAGCATTTGGTCCACGCTGCGCTCAGTCATACGCCACCCTTCCGGAGGCGCCCGCCAATACACGGCATGCCGCTTATAAAAGACCGTCTTGGGGGGTTAAAGTTCGGCCGACGAGCCTTGGAAAGGCTATTGTTGTGCAAATTTATATCCCTGTGTATGCGCTACGCGGCAAACTAATAAGTCCGATACCTTATGATAGGATACCGTAAACACAAGGAATACCCCTTTCCGCCGCTAACACGCCCATGACCAACCCCATTTCCAGCGATGTCCTGATCCTGGGCGGCGGTGTCGCTGGCCTGACCCTGGCCCTGCGGCTCGCAGACCATGCGCACGTAGCCATTCTGACCAAGGCCACGCTCACGGAAGGTTCAAGCCTCTATGCCCAAGGCGGCGTCGCCGCCGTACTGGACGGCCGGGAGGATACCTTTGAGTCGCATATCGAGGACACCCTCGCCGCCGGCGCCGGACTCTGTCGCCGCAGCACGGTTGAGTTTGTCGTTCAGCATGGGCCGGAGGTCATCCGTTGGTTGATCGATCGGGGCGTGCCGTTCAGCCGCGACAACCATGACAACGGGATCGGCGCTTACCACCTGACCCGCGAAGGCGGCCACAGCCACCGGCGCGTCATCCATGCCGCGGACGCCACGGGCCGTGCGGTGGAAACCACGTTGGAAGCGCTGGTCCGGAACCACCCCAACATTACGCTGCATGAGAACCAGATCGCCATCGACCTCATCACCAGCCAAAAACTTGGTCGGCCGGGGTCCAATCGATGCCTGGGCGTCTATTCGCTGAACAAGGTAACGGGCCGGACACATGTATTCAGTGCGCGCTTCCTGACGCTGGCCACGGGCGGCGCATCCAAGGCCTATCTCTATACCAGCAACCCGGACACCTCGACCGGCGATGGCATTGCCATGGCCTGGCGCGCCGGCTGCCGCGTGGCCAACATGGAGTTCGTCCAGTTCCACCCCACTTGTCTTTATCACCCGCGCGCCAAATCCTTCCTGATCACGGAGGCCGTGCGCGGCGAAGGCGGAAAACTCACCCTGCCCGATGGTACGCCGTTCATGCAGAACCACGACCCGCACGGCGAACTCGCGCCACGCGATATCGTCGCGCGCGCCATCGACTACGAAATGAAGCGCCGCGGCCTGGATTATGTACATCTCGATATCAGCCACAAACCGGCCGAGTTCATATTGGAACACTTTCCGACCATCTACGAGCGCTGCAAGCAGTACGGCTACGACATCACACGCGAGCCGATCCCGGTGGTGCCGGCCGCGCATTACACCTGTGGCGGCGTGGTGATCGATCTCGCGGCGCGCACCGACATCGACTGTCTGTATGCCATCGGCGAATGTACCTTCACCGGCCTGCACGGGGCCAATCGCCTGGCCAGCAATTCGCTTCTCGAGTGCCTGGTGTTTGCACAGTCGGCGGCGGAGGACATTCTCAAATTTCTGCCCACGGCGGAGCCGGCGGCGGAGAACCTGCCGCCCTGGGATGAAAGCCGCGTGACGGATGCCGACGAAGAGGTCGTGGTCTCGCACAACTGGGACGAACTGCGCCGCGGGATGTGGGATTACGTCGGCATCGTGCGTACGACCAAACGCTTGCAGCGCGCACAACACCGGGTGGACCTGCTCAAGGAAGAAGTCCGTGAGTACTACAGCAACTTCAAGGTCACCAACGACATCATCGAACTGCGCAATCTGCTGCTCGTCGCCGAACTCATTATCCGTTCGGCGCTGGCGCGCAAGGAATCACGGGGGCTGCATTTCACGCGCGACTATCCCAAGCCCTCGATCAGCGCGCCACAGGACACCGTGCTCA
>CAYIQV010000003.1:0-21110 GCA_964365635.1 uncultured Acidiferrobacteraceae bacterium | reverse complement strand
TCCGGTTTGGCGAAGTGGTCCATGCCGATGTACACATACCCTGCGGCGGTCAGGCGCTCGATGGTCAGTTGCAGGATGCCGAGCTTCGTCTGCGGGCTGGGCAACGCCGCTTCGTTGATCTGCTGCTGCGTTTTGAACATCTGCGGAAGATGCGCATAATTGAACACGGAAAGCCGGTCCGGTCCGGCGGCGATAATCTTTTCCAGCGTGCGGCCAAAACTTTCCACCGTCTGGTGCGGCAGGCCGTAGATTAGATCCATGTTGACCGAGCGGAAGCCATGGCGACGCGCAGAGGCCAGCACACTGAAGGTCTCGTCTTCGGACTGGATGCGATTCACCGCCTTCTGCACCTGCGGGTCAAAATCCTGTACCCCAAGGCTCAGACGATTGAAACCAAGCTCCCGGAGCAGCGCGATGATTTCCTCATTGGCCTCGCGCGGGTCCACCTCGATCGAATACTCGCCTTGGTCATCGTCGCGTAACCGGAAATGCCGGCGCGTGATTGCCATCAACTCGCGCATCTCGTCCGGAGCGATGAAGGTCGGCGTGCCACCGCCCCAGTGCAACTGATCGACGCTACGGTGTTGATCGAAGAGCGCGCCTTGCAGCTCGATCTCGCGGTGCAGACGGGCCAGATAGGGAGAAGCGCGCTTGCGGTTCTTGGTGACGATCTTGTTGCAGGCGCAGTAGAAACAAACGGTGTCGCAGAAGGGAATATGAAAGTAGAGTGACAGCGGTCGCCCCGGTTTGTCCCTGTTGGTGCCCTCGGCACAGCGGCGATACTGTTCCGGTCCGAATCCATTATGGCCGCTCTCGCGCATCCCTGCGCCCGCGGCACTTGTGCTTCCTGCACT
This sequence comes from uncultured Acidiferrobacteraceae bacterium, assembly GCA_964365635.1. Taxonomy (GTDB): domain Bacteria; phylum Pseudomonadota; class Gammaproteobacteria; order Acidiferrobacterales; family Sulfurifustaceae; genus Sulfuricaulis. Next base: position 20,256 of record CAYIQV010000003.1, on the reverse strand, counting down.
TCGAAACTGCACGGCCGTCGGATAAGAGGTATAACGCGGACCCGACTTGTCGTAGCGGCGCAGCAGTTCGGGATCAAAAATCAGTTTGTGCATCGGTAATCTCTGGACTCAGGCGTTGGATCGGAGCAACCGAGGATCAGCCTATTCCCCTCCTCGAAGAGCAGCACTGATCCAGATCAATCACTTGGTACGTTACATCCGGCATAGCGACCATATATTATAAGGGTTCCGGGCCCGCTGTGTTATGGGTCCCGTTGCGGGGATTTGCATGCCACTGACTTTTCACGTGGATATCGTCAGCACGGAAAAAGCGATTTATTCTGGTACCACCCACTGGCTCGTGGCCCCCACGGAAATGGGCGAGATCGGGGTGCTGGCACGGCACGCGCCCTTGCTCGCCCGCCTCAAACCCGGGCTGGTGCGGCTGGTGCGGGAGCCGGATTTCGATGAGTCTTTTTTTGTGTCGGGCGGTTTTATCGAGGTGCTGCCACATACCGTCACAATACTGGCAGACACCCTTCTGCGCACGCCGGAGATGAATGAATCGGCGGCACGCGCGGCCAAGGCCCGCACCGAAGAAGCATTGAAGCTGACGACGTCCAAGACCGATTATCACCGCCTCAAGGTCGAACTGGAGATGGAAACCGCATTGTTGCGAACCATCGAGCAGCTACGTGTGCGCAAACAGAGACGATGACATACTTGAATCTTTCCAACCCGAGACCACGTTTCTCAGCATAAAGGAGCTTTCCCATGCCGATCCCTTGCGCATCTGCCGCCATGTTCTCACGGGCCTGTCTGATCTTTATCAGCATGGCTATCATAACCGGCTGTGGTAAAACCAACGAAACCACGCCACCGGCGACCACCTTAATGCCGGCCGCCACACAGACCGGCGGCAAGGAGATGTTACCGCCCGCACACCCGCCGATCGGCAAACCAGCGATCCATCCCGTTTCGGGCAACCAGCTCAAGGTCATTACGCCACCGGAAGTCGCGGCGAAATGGAAAGCGGTGGAGCTTTCGATCCTAGCAGTGGGCCGGGCCGAACTACGCCTGCGCATACCCGTCGGCAGTCAGCAGGCGCTCGCCGCCACCGACCTGACCCTCAGCGTGATCGCCTATCTGCCGTCCTTCAAGGTCAACGGCGACAGCGTCACCAGTTCCTCGATCAATGCCGAAAATCCCGCCGTGCTGCTGCGGCTGAAAAATCTGCGGGGAAAGCTGGCGGAAGGCTGGGTATTCCAGAAATTGCCGCAGTTCAACACCTTCCACAGCGATAAGGTCGCCGTGACGTTGATCGAGGCATCGCCAGCCGTTCCATAGACCATGGTTCTCCGGCCACGCAGGCCGAGGGACAATTTTCTGACGCTGACGCGTCACGACACCTGTGTGATCCACCTGCGTCAACCCGATCGATCATCGGCCAAACTCGAGCCGGGACGACTGTGATAAGCGCTGTATTCCAGCAACTCTTCCACTTCTCCCGCCCCTCCCAAGACCATCGGTGACTGGCATAACTCTTGCAACATCTAGTTAGGTAATGGCTTCCTCAGTTTCTGCAGCACCGACACGGAAGCCCTGACAACCGTTTCGTGACAAAGGCAAACCAGCCGAAAGGCTGGGACGCAAAGTCACCTACCTGTGACCGGAAGGTTATGGTAGAGGGACCGCCGCAGAACCTCGCGCCACCGGACACCGGATGAGCGCGATCAGCCTGCCCCGTCTCGCTCCCGAAGCTTTCCTCTTGCGGACGCAAGGAGGGAACCATGAAATACGCAAAGATTCTGCTGGCGCTCTGGCTTACGGGCAGCGCCGAAATCGTCAGTGCCGGCAGCTTCGCGGACAGCTTTCGCGATTTTATCGTAGGCAAGGAAGCGCAGGCCAGCCCCGCCCGGGGAAACGGGCTGGACAAGGTGGCGGCCGGCTGTGTCAGCTGCCACAACGGCTCCGCCGCCGCCCATGTCAACGTGCGTGCCGCTGGAACCGTCGCGCCCATGCGTGGTTTCCAGACGGGTGATCATCCCGTCGGCATGCTCTACGAGGAATCCGTGCGCAAGGACCCGCAGGGCTATCGGCCAGCCGCCGCGCTCCACCCCAATATCCGCCTGGTCGATGGCAGCGTGACCTGCGTCACCTGCCACAAGGCCAGGAATGAGCTGTTGGCGGCCAACGAAACGCAGTCACCCGCCCAGCCGGCAAAGCCGCGGTGCGCCGCCACGAAAGAGATGACCACGGGTCCGCGTGACAAGACGCTTTGTCTCGCCTGCCACATAAAATAAACACCGGCCTTCAGCGGAACAACGGGTAGGACTTGCGCGAGGTCTTGCCGTGAAAATATTTGTAGCGGAACAGCGCGTCCTTTCCATGACAATCGGCGCACACGAAATGCTCGCTGTTGGATGTGCGCAGGAAGCTGGTGCGCACGTCACCCTCGGTGTTCTTGCCCGGCCCCTCGTGCGCCGCGCGCGGATCCCAGCGGTGCGGGTCGTGGCAGGTCAAACAGGTAATCGCGCCGCGCTGCTCGCTCCTTCCCTTGTCATCGAACACCGGCAGGTCCATGCTCACACCCGAGAAAAAACGCGCACGCACCGCGCTGGCCCACACCAGCGCCTGCGGCGGATGCTGTGTCTCGGCCGGCGCCTTCGCCGCCGCCGGCCGGCCGGCGGCATGACAGCTGGCGCATTCCTGGGTCGCTGCGTTCGGGCCCTGGCCCATTGCGCGCGCCCACAACTGCCGCGTCTCTTCGGCGTTATGCACCGCGTGGCACTGGCCACAGACACCGGACTGTAGCGCCGTCTCGCCCCGGGCATTCGCGGCCGCCGGCGCCGTGACGGAGAGATCATGGTCGCTACGCCGCACGAAGCGCTGCTCGTGGTGGCACTCGACGCAGAGATCGCCATCGGGCGCGGCCGGCAGGCGCAGGAAACTGGTGCGCGCATCCCCCCTGATCTTCGTGTCCGCGCCGGCCTTGCTGGCCGCGTCGGTCGGATTCCACTGATGCGGATCGTGGCAGGTGGCGCAGTCAAGTTTGTCGCGCGCGCCCGGCACCGATCCTGTGCTCGCGAACAGGGGCAGCTTGGGCTGCATGCCGGACTTGAGACCGATATCGACGGGATGGCTGTGCGCGCCGGTGAGTTTTTTCGCGGCCACGCCATCCTGGCGATGGCAACTTGCGCACAGCGGGGCGATGCCGGTCCGGCTCGCACCCTCCGCGCGCGCCCACAGATATGCGCCCTTGGCGTGATGCACTTGGTGGCACGACTGGCAGACGCCGGTTTCCTTCGTCTCCGGTTTCTGCCCGCCCACGGCCGCCATGAACGCCGGCATGTTGTGCTTGGACGCGGCGACGGGACGCTGGCCCACGTGACAGTTCACGCACAGGCTGCTGTTGTCATCGAGCGCCATGCGCAGGAAGCTGTCCCGCGGCCCGCCCTCGATCTGGCGCGGATCGGCGGGAGCCACCGCGTCCTTCGCCGGCGTCCAGCGATGCGGATCGTGGCAACTGCCGCAGGCGACGCGATCGCCGGCCGGGTCGCGCAGACCCTTGCTGTTATAGAGCGGCAACGGCGCCAACGGCCTGTCCTTCTCGAGCAGCGGGAAACGGCTGCGCCAGCCCTGGGGTGTCGCCGTAATACCGATATCCGTCACCGAGACGTTCACCGGGTGCGAATGTTCGCCCACGCCTTTTTCTTTTGCCAAACCGTCGGAGCGATGGCAGGAGAGGCAGTTGGCAGCCGCCGGATTGGCGGAGGGCAGCGCCTCGCGCGCCCACAGCGCCGGGCCGTTGCCGCCGTGCGGCGCGTGGCAGGCACCGCACGGCCCCGACTCGGCAATGGTCTCGCCCCGGCGATTGCGCGCGTCGGGCGCCATGACCGAAAGATCGTGTTTGGTGTTGAGAATCGCCTGCTGGTCGGTGTGACACGCGGTGCAAAGCCGGGAGTCGGTGTTGGCCTCGACCAGCATTTTCTTTCCCGCGGCGCCGTGAACCCGATGACAGGTCTGGCAGATCACGTCACCCTGACGCCCGAACTTCGCTCCCGCGGCCTTGAGGCCCGGCGGCGGAGACGCCATCGAATGGAACACCGGGTGGTTGCCCTCGGCGGGACCGGTGCCGCGATCGAGATGGCACGCGAGGCAAAGGCTCGAACCCACGTTCTTCACGCGCAGGAATACCGGCGACTCGGTCTGATTCCAGTCCACGCCGTGCGCCGTGTGACAGGTGCCGCAATAAACCTTGCCGTCGTCGTTGAGCGGAAACACGATCTTGCCGCCGGAGGTGGGAATTCTCATCTTCTCCGAGGGCTTCATCCCGACCGGATGTGAATGCTGCGGGTTCTGCCAGACCGCGCGCGAATCGAGCATGAATCCATCATGACAGGAAAAACACATGCGCTCGGTGCTCGCCACGTCCTCGCGTCCGCTTTCGGTCACTGGCTTGGGTTCGTAGGCGATGAGCGGCACCACGTCCTGGCGGTTGAAATCCTTGAGCCACATGATGTGGCAGGTGGCGCACTCGCGTTGCGGGCCGACATCGCGCGCACCGTGCACCGGCGCTGCCCAGAGCACGAACAAGACCAGTGCACCGGTCCGGAACCGGGACGAGCAGGAAGCCAATCTTCGCGCGGAAAGGGGCATGATGGTCACGGCCTCAGTTCATAGACCGAGATCTTGTGCTTCAGCATCTCGGTCACGTACAGCCGGCCAGCCTGATCCACCACGATACCGGCGGCGGAAACGAATCGCTGCGGCTTGCCGTCCTCGCCGAGCACGTGCATGAAATGGCGCGACGCGTCGAACACCTGGACCACATCGAGGTAACTGTCGGTGACATAGACGCGCCCGTGGTTGTCGGTGGCCACGCCCTTGGGACGGAAAAACTGCCCCGGCAATACGCCCCACTCGCCGACATTCACGATGAACTTGCCGCCTGCGTCAAACGCCTGGACACGCGCATTCAACGCATCCACCACATAAATCGCACCTTGTGTATCCACCGCCACGGTGGCGGGATAACGGAATTCGCCCTGATTGGATCCCTCGCCGCCCCATTGGTGCAGACGTTTTCCATGCGCGTCATACACCAGCACCCAATGGTTATTCGTCGTCACATAGAGACGGCCCTGGCGATCCGGCGCGACGTCAATCGGCGCGGCCGGTTTGCCTTGGGCCGTCACCGCAAAGCTGCGCTGCCACCGGCCATCGCCGTCAAATACCTGGATACGGTGATTGTCCTTGTCGGCCACATAGAACCAGCCGTTGACGTCCACGCCGATACCGACCGGATTCCGGAACTGGCCGCTGCCCGCGCCAGGTTGCCCCACGCTGAACAGCGGTTTGCCGCCATGGTCGAATGCCGCCACCCGGTGATGGCCGCTGTCCACCACATAAATACGCCCATCTTGACTGACGGCCACATCGGACGGCAGGCTCAATGTCCCCTCGGTTCCGCGCGCGATATCGAAGATATGCCTGACCGGCGCGGTGGCAATGCCGGCGGCGCCCGCCGTGAGAATGCCCGCCGCCGCCAGCAAGGCGGCGGCGAGCCACACGCGGTTACGGAGATTTCGGGGGAGCCGGCCGGGGCGCATCGTACGTACCTTTCCACCAGGAACGCGGGTCCTGCCGTATATCCGGACCGGCTGCTGCGGGTTTAGCCGGTTTCGGCCCGGTTGACGTTTCAAGCGGCGGCAGGGGCTTATCGCTCTTGGTCAGCACCGGCAGATAGAACTCGCGGTATTTTTCGACCAGGCCGATGATATTGAGATGGGTGAGATCGCGCGCGCGCCGCTCGGAGAACCCGAGCGCCCGAAACGGCACAAAGCCGCGGCCCTCATTGGCATGGCAACGGCTGCAGAACCGGCCCTTGGGGCTGACCAGTTTGTGGAATGTCTTTTTGATCGCATCGCGGTCAGGATCCGAAAGCTGGTCGCGCACCTTGGCAAATTCCCGCGCCCGTGGATCGTCAGCGGTAATCTCCAGCAAGATCTCGCCCTTGTCATGTTTGGCGTAGGCGACAATCTTGGAGTAATAATCGTCGGTCTCGGCCAGGCTGCCCGTCTTGGGATCGATATCGATGCCGTAAGGCTTGCCCTTGACCGCAATGCCCGAATAGTTCAGCCAGTGCAATTCCAGCGAGTCCTCCGGCACCTGGCGGGCGTCGGCGTGGCAGGTCATGCACGCGACGAACTGGGTGTGCATATTGAGCAGGGTGCGCACCATCGGCTCCTTGGAGTGCGGATAGTCGCCGTGGCAATAGAAGCAGACGTTTTTCTTGCCCTGGGTGGCGAACATCTGCGGCGGATAATGATGAAAATGGCGGACGGTCTCGGCGGTGCGCTCGGCCTTGAGCTTGGCCAGCAGACCGGTAGGCTCTTTCTCCTTCGCCAGGCCGAGGTATTCGGCGGCCGTGGCAAGAAGTACGAGCAGAAGACTCGCGATGATTCCAAACAGGATAAGGGTGGTAAGAAAGGCAATCACCGGATGGTTACGATGCCTGCCGACAATGCTGAACGGATGCTGCGCAAAGCTGCCTGGCAGCAGACGCGCCTTGTGATCCATGATAACCATGATCGCGATGCCGAGGAAGAAAAACAGCAGGACCGAGACAACGATCAGGACCGTGCTGACGGACGATGTATCGTGCATGATCGCGCTCCTCTTCAGCTATCCCGGGTTACGATGAGCCAGATGGCGTACACGCCGAAGACGGTCCACGCCAGCACAAAGACCAATGAGGCGTAGGCGATCACCTTTTGCCACCGGGTCAGGGGCCGTATCATCGGTCATGCCTCGTCTCGTTTGCGCTTGGGCGGCTCGGGTTCGGGGATGAGCTCACGGCTCTCGAGCATGTCGCGCAGGAGCCGGCGTTCTTCCGGCAGTTCCACCAGGTTGCGCAGGTATTCGAGGAAATGCTCCTCGATTTGATGCTCGCGCGTGATCTTGCCGGTGAGGAAGGTCCACTGCATCGGGAAGCGCCCGGGCGCGAGGTGCACGTTGTACCAATGCCAGAACGCGATCACGAGCAATGCCAGCAGCGCCTCGTGCGGATGCGACAGGCGCATGAACTCCTGCCAGTGCGCCGCGATGCTCGCCGGCAGAATGCTGGCCCAGAACTCGGGAAACAGGAACGACGAGCCGGAGACGATCATCACCCCGTTGCCGAAGCCGGCGGCGAAATAATGGAGCTTCTGCTTGTACATGAACTTGTCCATCTCCGGGCGCTGGCGGCTCTTTCCGGCGAAGTACAGCATGTCGGCGCGAAAGTCGCGCAGGTCCTTCCGCAGCGGAAGGATGGTGCGGCGGATATCGAATTTCCCCTGCTTGATCTGGCGCCATGGTCCGAGCAGGATCGTGGCGAAGTGATACAGCATCGAGAAAATCATGACGACCGCGATGGTGCGATGGATAATGCGCGTCACCGCCACGCCGCCGAGCAGATCGTTGAATGGCGCGGCCCAGAATGAATCGGTGAAGAGAATCGGCAGGCCGGTGAAGGCAAGCGTCAGGAACGTCACGAAGGTCAGCATGTGCTGCAGGCGGATGTGGATCGAGTAGCGCGGCAGATCGCCGACCGGGTCCGACACCACGTTCTTGTAGAGCAGCACGCGATCGTCGGGCATGGCCGCGACCAGTTCCTCGACCTCCTGGCGTTCCTTGTCGTGCAGCCGGTTCTGGCGCATCGAGGTTTCGAGCACACTCCGCGCTTCGCTGGATAGCTTCATCGCCTTTTCGTCTCCGTTGTTATCGTCGTGTTCATGGACAACCCCCGTTACACCACCCGGTCGCGGCCGCGCTTGCTGCGGCGCCACCAGGAACTGCCATGGCGCAACCGCCACACCGCGCCGTCGCGCCGCCGGCCGAAGGTTTCGAAAAGCGAGAGCCCGACGAGCCCCACGATCACGACGTTGCCCACCACGCCATAGACGGCCTCGGCCCAATAACGGAACGGGTTGTCCGCTTGATGGCTCGTCGGATGCGGATCGAGTTTGGCGTAATTCGCGTCGGCGCGCGCGTGACAGCGCTGGCAAGTCTGGAGCCGGTGTTCGGGGCTCACCGGCGAGGCCGGATCGCGCGAGGGCCGGATTTCGTGCACGGTCTTGAAGTAGTTCGAGGCATCCGCGTGGCAATCGAGGCAGTTGGCGGCCCCGCTGAAACCGTACTTGGTCAGTTTGCCGTGAAAACTTTCCTCGTACGACTCGATGGCGAAGGGGAACTTGCGCCCGAGCTCGCGGCCCTCGCTCTTGGCCTTCTGCAAGTGGCGCTCGACGAGCTTCGGATCGCCGTGACAGGAAGAGCACAACGCCACGATCTCCGCCGGGGAGCGGCGCACCTCGCGAATACGCCGGCTGGTGTGGTTGTACCAGCGCTCGGCGAAGCGCCGGTCCTCGTGGCACACCACGCAACGCTTGACGATGGCCTCCGGTGGCGCGGCCTCGGCCGGGTTGTACAGAGGATTGGTATGACAGGTGATGCAGTAGGGCTTGTCCGCGTCGGTCCCGCTCGCCAACTTCTGCCGGCCATGCACGCTTTCACGATAGACATCGTAGATCGCCTTGTGGCTGAACGGTTTTCCCGTGGCCGGATTTTTCACCGAGTGGCAGACCGTGTCGCAGGTCACGCCTTCCTTGGAGGGTTTGTGCGGCAGTTCGGTAACGCTGGTATGGCAGTCACGGCACGGCACATTGCGATGCACGGTGCGCGCGAATATCTCCGGCACAACATAGTATGAGCGCACCGCCCCTTCATCGGTGACGCGCGCCATCATCGGATACTTGTGGCACATGAGACAGCCTTCATCGTCCTCAAAGGCCTGGCCGCCGGGGGCGTACAGCAATCCGCACAGCAGCAGCATGGCCAGCACCGCGCCAAGAACGTTCCGGCCGTCATTGCCTTCGCCGCGGCTATTTATCATGACACGCTCCGCACATCTGCGGCGTCCGCAGGCGGCTCTTGCTCTCCGCGCCGCGCGCGGCCGCTCCCTGCAGCACGCCGCGCGCGTGCACGTTGTGACAGGTACCGCAATACACCTTGCCGGTGTTCGGGTCGAGCGGCAGCGTGATGTCCTGCACGCGTGCCTGCTGCTGCATGCGACGCGCCGCGCCGGACGAGGGCACGACGAGATGGCTCGGCCCTTTCTTGTCCGAAAAGGAGGCGAACGCTCCGCCCGGATGCGGAACCCAGGGATGACAGCCGGTACACAACGCGTTCAGGTCGCCCGGCGCGCTGAAATCGACTTCCGCCGGCTTGCCTGCCGCTGCCGGCGCATGCCGATGGCAGACCAGGCAACGTTCGTCGCGGCGCCGGCCCTGGGCATCGATCTGATCGTGCGGGTTGAGACGCGCGTAGGCCTTGTCATCATGGCAGTGATAGCAAAGTCCGGTGCGGTCGCGATACGGTCCCGCGCGGAAGAACATCGGGTTGAGTCCGCGTTCCCGTGCGCGCGCCGGCAAGCACTGCGCCGGCAGGTCGTGGCAGACGATGCAGGTTACCTTGCCGCCGCCACGCTTGACGGATTCCTGGAACGACTTCGGGGCGCGACGCGTCATCTCCCCGGGCAGCGGCATGCCGACCGGATGGATGTAGCTGTGCGACGAGACGGCGTCGTGGCAGACGTTGCATAGCCGGTCGATGTCACTGTCGCGCAGCGTGAGCGCGGCTTTCGCGGGCACGCCCGCGTGGCACGCGGGACAACCGTCCGCGCGCCAGTGCGGATTCGGAACCTGCCGTGGCGTCAACTCCTGACGTGCCAGCATTTGAGGTATCTCCTGCACCTGCATGAACAATTGTTTCTCATCCACCACCGGTGTCGCCTGCACTTCCTTTCCGGCACCCGTTGCTATTGGCGGCGCCAACCATATCGCCAGCGTCAATAACACCATCCATGCGCCCGTCACCCGCCTCACGGTGCTGCGCCGGTCATGTTCCACCTTGCCGTTCAATTTGTCCGACTCCGCCATCGCTGTGCGCTTTTGCCCAGAATTACTCCAATCGCCTCAAGCCGCTTTGACATGTATCAATATCTCCGCCGCATCCAGGCAGGGGTAGCCCTCCCGCCTCAGTAGGACTCCGGCCGGTGATCGCGATAATGGCATCGCAGGTAGCAGCGGCCGCTGAAGGTGCCTGTGGATTCAAAACGCAGGATTGCGCTCGAGTTCGGGCTGACCACCGAGGTGTCGAAGTTGATCAGCTTGCTGTTATTTGTGGTGGTGCCCTGGGTTCCGCTGATGCCATGCGGATCGTGGCACACGTTGCAGGGCGCCCGCACACTCACCACGTGCAGGTTATGACGTTTAAAGCTCTGGTCGGCCAGTAGGCTGGTGCGACTGTGGCAACCGTAGCACAGCGCGTAGTTCGACGCGCTCTCCGAGGTATTGTCGGTGGTGACATACTGGCGCACCAGCAGAGGCGCATAGGCCGAGCCGTGCGGCCCATCCGGACCGGTGCCGCCGGCCTTGGAACCGGTATTGTTGTTGTGGCAATCGCCGCAACCGATGGTGCTGGACGTCGTCAGCGGCGCGATCAGACTCGGCACGTTCGGATTCTTGCCTGGCCCGGCGACCGGATGATAAGACGGATTGGCGGTGTCGAACTCCAGCCGCGTGTTGGTCTGGACGATCTGGCGCGGAGTGCGCGCCGCGGGCTTGCCCGGGCTGTCGCCATGACAGCGGAAACAGATCTGATACTCCGCGGTGGCGGGGTTGAGCTCGGCCCCGGCAATGCTGATCCCGCGCGTGCCGGTCAGCGGCCCCGGCGGGTTGCCGGTGCCGGCGTACGCCGCATGCGGATTATGGCAGTCCGCGCACTCCACGTGCCGCGACGTCACCACCGCCGGCTCCTTCGGGTTATGCGTGCCGGTGGTATTCGCCACGGGATGAAACGAGGTCTTGTTGAACTCGCTCTGGATGTTCTTGGGCGCCACGTTGCCGTTGTGGCACACGAAACAGTTGGTCTCCTCGGCGACATAATGCAGCAACTGCTTGGGACCGCCGGCCGTGTGCGGCTGATGACAGCTCTCGCAGGCGTTGTCCGCCACGTTGGTCCACGACGTGGTGGGCCAGGGGTTGGCGCCAACGCCGTTCCAGGTGGCGGTGGAGCTGCGATGCAGGGTCTGGCTCCAGTAGTTCTTTACATGACAGGTCTGGCACAAGGCCGAGGCGCGGTTCGATATGGCCAGAAATTTTCCATTGGTGTCGTCGTGCGCATCGTGGCAGGTGGAGCATTGCAACTGGCCGGTGGCATCGAGCTTGACCTTGCCGGTCAGCGTCGAGGGCATCACCAGCTCGCCGCGCTGGGTGGCGAGCGTGGAGGAATAGACAAACGAAATCGGATGATCGTCCGAGAGGTCGGAGCCCAGACGCGTCTTGCCCGCCGGCAGAGTGGTGACACCGCCGCTCATGCCGATCGCGGTGGTGGAGCTCAATACCTCGCCCAGAGCGATGGTGCCGTCGTGACAGGACAGGCACAGGATCGACGAACCGGTCGGCTGGCCGGGGGCGCCCACGAGGGAAGTGCTCGTGTAGGGTGTGTAGGTCGTGCCCGGATTGCGCCGGTTCCACAACGGCGCGTTCGGGGAGGCATTGTGCGGTGTGTGGCAGAAGATGCAGACCTGGTCTTCGCTGGCCGCCTTGATCGTGCCCGGGCCGCTCACGGACAGGTTGTGCTTGGTGCTCACGATGCCGGCCTGCGCCACGGGCACCACCAGCAACATAATTAGAAACAGGAACCGCGTACGGGGTCTCATGACGACCCTCCGACATAGCGGAATACCTGCACGCGCTGGTTGTACGAATCGGCGACGTAAATATGGTTGTCCGCCGCGATATAAATGCCGGTCGGCAGCCAGAACTCGCCCGGATGACGGCCCTGCTCGCCCACGTTAAGCAGAAAAGCGCCGTTGACGTCGAACACCTGCATCGCGTGATGCAGGGAATCCACGACGTACACATGCCCCGCGCGATCGGTCGCGATCCCCTTGGGACGCGCGTGATCGCCGCTGCCGTCACCGTGCCGGCCGAACTTGTTCAGGAACCGGCCGGCGGCGTCGAACACCTGCACGCGGAAATTAAGCGAATCGGTCACCCACAGCTTGCCGCTGTCGTCGCGCCACATGAGCGTGGGATAGTTGAATTCGCCGGCGCCGCTGCCGCGGCGGCCGAAAGCGGTTTGCAAGGTTCCGTCCGGCGCGAATATCTTCACCTGTTGGCTGCCGGTATCGACAATGTAGAGCTGACCTGTCGCGGGATTGCAGGCGATGCCCGTGGGTTGCGTGAGCGAAGCCTTGAGCGGGAACGGAACGACGTGCTTGTCGCGAACGGACGTAATCACGAATACACCGTCGAGCGCCGAGTCGGTGACGTAGACTTCCCCGCGTGGTCCCAGCGCCAGCCCGACCGGCGAAGGCAGCGGCGCGTCCTTGGCACGGCGCAACAATTTATAGCGGTGGCGCACGGTGTCGAAACGATGCACGCCCCTGACGCCCGGGTCGGCGATATAGATCACGCCCTCCGCTGTCGCCACAATGGCCATGGGACGGACGAGATTGCTTTCTTCCTTGCCCGCAAACCATTCGCCCAGGCGCGCGAAGAATCCCTTGGCGATGCCAAGATCCTCGGGACGCGAAAAACTGTACGCATAGGCGATGCGCGCCGTCGCGGGCGGAGCCGGCCAGACCCGCGGGGCTTCGGAAGGCCTCGAAGCCACGGGGGATGGCGCGCAGGCCCCCGTCAGCGCCAGCGCCAGCATCATGGCGCCCCACTTAATATAAAATTTTGTGCCGCTGGTGTTCATCAGAAATCCCGCCTGGCCAAGGCCCGGACCAGTGTCCGTTCGCGGATAAATCCGCCCTGTTCCTCGCGCGACTGGCGTCCCTCGGCGCGCAGCGTCAGCTGGCGGATGCGCCACTCGGCCTGCACCACCGTGGCCCAGTTACGCCGCGGGACGGTACCGCCGGTGTCCTCGTCATAACTGCGTTCGGCACTGAGCACGGAATGAGACCAGGGACGCGCCTGCAGTCTCAGCGTCCAGCCCCGGGCATTCACGTCTTCGGGCGAGCCGATGTTGTCCGCGATCACGTGCCGGCCGGACATGCGCAAGGTCGCGCTGTGAATGCGTGGCACCGGAAACTGGGCATAGGCGTCGTAACTGTCGCGCCGGAAGGGCGCGATGTCTTCATGCTGCCGGTCATGGCGCGCCTCGCCGCCGACCTCCACGAAATCGTACACGGGCAACCCGGCGCGCGCACCGTAATGCGTGTTGCGTACCGAGTTGAGCGGAAGCGTGGGCAAGCCGGAGACCAGCCGTTGCGGCGCATCACGGTAGCCGGCATAGATGTTGTAGTACCGTTTGATCGTGAGGTTTGCCTCCAGGGTCTGATCCTGCGCGATATAGCGGAAACTGCCGCCCGCCTGGTACGAATAATCCACCAGCACCTCCTGGCCATCGAGAATCGCGCCGCCGATCAGCCGCCGCACGCTTGTTTTGTTCCCGATCGTCACCAACTCGTAGTCCACATTCAGGACATAGGTCTGGGTACGCCCCACATTGCTGACCGTCACGGTCGCGGCAACGATGAAATCGCCGACCAAGGTCACGGCAATGGAGTCCGGCAGGTTGATGTGCTCGCCGAGCACGGCGATCTGACTGACAATCGCCTTGCGCTCGCGATCGTCATGGCGCAGCCCGTAGCTGAGCTGCAAATTGCCGAAGGACAAGGGCCGCTGATAGCTGAGCGAACCGGCCACACCGTGGGCATCCTGGTCCACGCCGGTGGTCTGATTATTTTCGGCATGGATATCGCCCGTGGCGGCCAGGCGTTGCTCCCAGCGCTGCGTCATTCCCGCGGTCGCGGACTGATTGGTCGTTTTCTGAACGCCCTGATGGCTGGTAAACAGGCTATAGCGGTAAAACGAGTTCCGATCGGGATCATGTTCCCAGCGCAAATCGGGCGAAAACCGGAAATCACGGTAGGAAGTAAATGGCGCGCCCACGATGACGTATTCCTGCGTGCTGTAGGACGTCAGTTGCGTCAGATGAAACTGCCGCCGCTCGCCGAAGAGATGGCGCGAATCGAAAGCCATTTCATGGTTGTCGTTCGTGCTCACCTGAATCGGGAGGTTCGGGCTGCCGCTGCGCGACTCGCGGTGGTTCGTCTGATACACGAACTGGCCGTAGCCTGAGTCTCCGATGGCGCGATAGGCGCGCAGGGTGGCCTGCTCATTGGTGTCGTTCTGCACCACGCCAAAACCTTTTCCCTCGGATTCCTGCCGGAAGGCATCGAGATTGAGCGACACCGGTGACAGCGGCTGCAGCAGGGAGGCGTTGGCGCCGACCTTGGTGCTGGTCTGAAGAAAGCGGTCGGCGACCCCGAGCGATACCGACGGATTCAGGTGTTCGTAGTAAAACGCGAAGGGATAAGGCTTCTGTTCGAGAAACGAGAAACGCCCGGTCAGGTTATAGAGCGTATTGCTGGAGCGGTTGTCGCCACCGTCGGTTTTAAGGCGGTTCTGCACCAGCAACGGGCCGCCGCCCAGATCGATCTTGAGAAAATTCGGATGATAAACGTAACTATGGGTGAGGAGGTACACCTCTTCTTCGAAACTGGACCGCACCTCGTGCGTCTTGCCGCTGCCGTTCGATTGGGTGAACAGCCCGTCCGAGGTGTAGCGCAGCGCGACGTTGCCCTCAATACCGGTCAGACGAAAGGGCGCGATCTCCTCCTGGCCGCGGGCGACCATGGGCATGCACACGGCAATCGCCGCCAGCCCGCAAAGGCCGCCATAACGCGATCGCCTGCGTACTTCCGCCTGCATGCCACGCACTCCTGTCATTCATCGTTAGCCGCCTGACCGCTCGCAAACCCTGCTTACCCAATCGGTCACTTCCCCGCGGGGGGCAAGGACCGCTCGGTGACGGAATAATCCATCCCTTCCAGCTTGCCGAAGCCGAACACGCTGACCTTGTTCACCCCGAACTGGCTGGCGACGAGAATCAGGTATTCGATCTTGAACCGGGGATCGGCAAACTTCTGAAACAGCGCCACGTTGTCATAATCAACCGCTACCGCCGCGGGCAGGTTGATATGCTCCGGGCGGTCGCCGGGTTCGCCAAAGAACATCAGGAGCTTGCCGTCGGCATCGAAGACCTGGATGTTCTCAAACGCGGCATCCGACACATAGATGTGCCCCTCGCGGTCAAGGGCCAGTCCCTTGGGGCGGGCGAACTGGCCCAACCCGCTGCCGATGCTGCCGATGCTGCGAACAAACCGGCCATCCTGCGTGAATTTCTGGATGCGGAAATTGCCGGTATCGGCCACGTATAAATGACCGTCCGCGGTCAGAACCAGGTTGGTCGGATGATACAGCTCGCCTTCCTTGGATCCGGCCTTGCCGAACGTATACAAGATTTTTCCGGAACGCTTGTCCAGGACATGAATCTGGTGATGCTGGATATCGGTGACGAACAACCGTTCACCCTCGATGGCGACACCCACCGGCTTGAACTGGTCTTCCGTCCCGTAGGCGCGCACATAACGATCGTCGCTGTCGAAGACCAGTATCTGGTTGCGTCCGGTGTCGGTGATGTACCTGGTTCCGTCACGATCGATGGCGATGTTGATCGGCTTGTGCATGCGGCCGCCGGCCGCTTCGGCCCCGCTCACGATATGGAAGCGCTGCTGCTTGAGATCGAATACGTCGTAACCCGGCTCGCGCGTGTCCACCACATAGATCCGGCCATCGCTCATCGCCACGCCATACGGCTTCTTGATGACCTCGCTTTCGGGCGTGTTTTTACCGAGAACGAATTCGGTAAATCTGCCGCGCGAGGTCACCACGTCGTTGGCTTCGGAAAAACGCGTCAGGAATTGAATCCGGGGGGGATTGGGCAAGGACGGATAAAATACCGACTCTTTCTCTACCTGCTCGGGCGCCGTGACGCACCCACCCAACCCTGAAACCGCCAGGATAAACGCAAGACCATATATGCCTGCACAAACCTTCACCGAGAAGACCGAGAAGAAGGATTTTTCTTGTTGGGTTTTTTCAGCCATGTCTCGTCATGTATCAACCAGCTGCACTGCCAAGGCGCGAACAACCCTCCAGGTTGTTTTCACAGTATCACTGCTGTCGACGATCTTCCAGCCACCGCCCTTTCCCCTGACGCCATCGCGCCAAGGGAATAGGCTCCGCGCCCACCTTCCTGACAATTACTTGTTATGGCAGGTCAGGCAAAGCGCGCTGGCGGTCTTGCTCACCTTGAGCAGCGGAGTGCTCGCCGTAAAGGTGTTATGCACGTCGTGGCACGAGGCGCATTGTACCTGGCTGGAGTACAGCATGGTGGCAGCGAGCGTTCCGGTCTTGGTCTGCGTTCCGGAACCAATGGTAACGCTCTTGGTCGAGGGATCGAACAGAGCCCCGTCCGCCGTTGCCAGCGCGGTGTTGTAGGTGATCGAGATCGGATGATCGTCCGACAGTCCCGCCGTCCCGGCGCCTACGGCATCTTTACCCCCCATGAACGTCCCGCCGGTCGCACCGCCGAAGCTGTCCACCGCCACGGTTCCGTCATGGCAGGAAAGACAGAGTTTCGACGTGCCGACTGGCTGCCCGGTCGTGGCATTCAGCGTCGGGCTGGTGTACAGGGCGTAGGTGGCCACGCTGGAGAGCGTGTGATTCCACAGCGGTGCATCCGTCACCGCGGTATTGGCAGCGTGCGGGGTATGGCAGGCAATACAGATCTGCCCCCCGGACCATGCGCTTGTGGAAAAGTCATGCGCCGTGCCAGCAATGGTGCCGGCCATGGCCACCGACCCTCCCGCCATCAACCCGGCGGTTAATACCGACCCTACTAACCAATGTAACTTCTTACTGCTCGCGGTCTTCATAAAGCCTCCTTTTTTTCTCGTTTACGAGAACTTGTTAAAAAACCCTGCTTTTTCGCGTTTCTCTCTGGTTTATTACTTCTTGCTTATTTTCTAATATATCGATTTACCCAGGCCGGTCATTGATATGGATCAATGACCGGCCTGCGTCACAAATTCTTTTTTGCCACGTGGCCGGCGAATACATGAGCATGACGCTGCGGTATTCCACGACAGTTTATTAAGCCTTGTTTTTGCATACGTAAGTGCGCTTCGTTGGATTTGTGTGCGGTGCGAGTTAAGCAGCACGCGCGACCGCCGTCATTGATTTAGCGCAACTCGTGAAATTCTTGTTTATACTGACCGCTAACATGTTTTTTCCAAAGGGCATGCATGTCAGCCTTGGCGAGTGACTACCCGTGCCAGTGTCAGACGGGCCAGTGTCTTCTGTGCGAGGCGCGGCTCTACGGCGGGCTGACGGCGGAACAGGCCTGCAACATCCGCGGTCTTCTGACCAAACACGAATACAAACCGCATGAAACGCTGTTTCGCGAAGGTGGCCCCAGCACGCATTTGTTCGTGCTGCGCGAAGGCCTGCTCAAACTGACCTCGCTCGGGGTGAGCGGCCGTGAACAGATCATCGGCCTCGCGGCGCCGGGACGCCTGCTCGGATTTCAATCCATACACAACAAGACGTATTGCTTCTCCGCCGAAGCCCTCACGCCGGTCACCGTGTGCAAGATCCGGCACCACGACATGCTGCAGGTACTCGAGCAAAATCCCACGGTGTCGCTGCAGGTGATCGACATGCTCAATCACGAACTCGGCGAGGCGCAGGCGCTGATCCGCGTGCTGGGCCAGAAAACCGCCGAGGAGCGTGTCGCCTGGTTTCTGCTCTCGCTGGCCACCACGGGCAGCAGCCCCCTCGAAACCTTGCCCGTCAGGTTGACGCGACGCGAAATCGCCGAGCTGCTGGGGCTCACGATCGAAACGGTGAGCCGGCTGTTCTCGGAATTTCGTCGCAACGGGCTGATCGACACTCCGCGCGGCAGCGTGCGCATTCTGAGCCTTCCGCGTCTGCAGGCACGCGCGAATTTCCCGGGCTGTTCCGCCGCGGCCTTTCCACAACGGCTCCCCGCCGTCTGAATTTCCTTCCGCGACGCGCCGTATTCTTGACTACCGTCAATGGATGCGCGATACACTCGCCGTAAACCGATCGAAGGAATCTGAAGCAGGCAAAGCGGCAATGAAAAATTTAATCCATTTCTTTCGGCGCATGGAACGGGTGGTCTTTGTCGTCGCGCTGGCAATATACGCGGCGCCCGTCGCGGCGGAACATGATGGCGCGAAGCTTTACGCTCATTATTGCGCCGCATGCCATGGCCACCGTGGTGTCGGAGGCGTGGGTGTGCCGCTTTCCCTGCCCGATTTTCTCTTCACCGCCGACGACGGCTATCTGCACAAAACCATCCGGCTCGGACGCCCGGGCCGGGTCATGCCCGCCTTCCGGCAACTGAGCGATGCGGAGGTCGGCGCCATCGTCAAACACATCCGCAGTTGGTCACCCGCAACAACCACCATACGGGCATCGACGGACAAAGGTAATGCCGGGCAAGGCGGAAAAATCTACGCCAAATTCTGCGCCGCCTGCCATGGCGCACAGGGTGAGGGTGGCCATGGCACCGGTGTCACCTTCTCGCGCCCGCGCGACCTGCCGGTACTCGCACCCGCTCTGAACAATCCGGGATTTCTCGCCTCGGCCAGCGACGCCATGATCAAGGCCACCCTGATGCGCGGACGCGAGGGCACACCCATGCCGTCCTTCCTGAAGCTGGGGCTCAAGGAATCCGACCTCGACGACGTGGTGGCTTACCTGCGCACACTGGAACGCAAACCGGTGACGGCCGCCGCCAAATCGCCGGCGGATGAGGCGCCGACCATCGTGCGCGCATCGCCTTACACCATGGAGCAGACCATCGAGAAGCTCAAGATCGCCATCGGGGCCGCCAACCTGCGGCTCATCCGCACCGAGGCTTTCGACCAGCCCTTCTCGGAGAAGGGCGCGGAAAACAAACGCCACGTGGTGGTCGACTCATGCGATTTCAACTTCCTCAACAAGGCGCTCACGGTAGATCCGCGCGTGGGCCTGTTTCTGCCCTGCCGTTTCACGCTGACGGAAAGCCACGGCAAGGTGTCGGTGATGGCGATCAACCCCAAACGCCTGAGCGCGATTTTCAACAACTCGGAACTCGATCAGCTTTGCGACCAGATGTATCGCGTTTACGTCGACATCATCGAGGAAGCGACATTATGAAACGTTCTGTCGTCCGCTCCTTTCTGTGCACGTGGCTCGCGTGTCTGATATTTTCCGCCGCGTCACGGGCAGACGAGCTGATCATGGTCAGGGCGGAGCGGCCTTTCGCCGACGCCATCGGCGATCTCCAGATCGCCATTCAGGACCACGGCTATCAGGTGGCGCGCATCCAGCGCGTGGACGTGGGGCTCGTCTCCGGCGGCTACACCACGGCGGAATATCGTCTGGTATTTTTTGGCAAGCCGGAGGAAATGCGCGAACTGGAAGAGAGCCACCCCGAGCTGCTCCCGTACCTTCCTCTGAAGATCGTCATCTTCGCCGAAGGCGACTCCACCCTGGCGCTGGCCTACAACCCCGCTATTCTGCAAACCTTCTTTAAAACCGACGTCCCACAGACCCAGATACGGCGCTGGGAAAAAGACATGCGTTCGATTCTGGATCAGTTCGCGCACTGAAACCACGGCGCCAAGCGCAATCATTCCTCATGGGGGAATTCGCGCCGGGGAGCAGCGCACGTAATTGCCAGCCTGACAAAAAAACAGGACCATACGCGCACACCCCTTGGACACCGTTGCTTTTTAAGCACCCGCCAACATTTTTCTGATAGTGGAAGACCAGAGGAGTAAAGACTGATTTATATGACCGTCCGCCGCAGAGACGCAAGGTGCGCAAAGAAAAACAGGGCACAATCAAAGACAGAAATTCTTTGCGTCCTTTGCGCCTTTGCGGCAGAAATTATTATTTAGTCACTCAGGCGTTTCCTAAATCCCGAGACTGCGCCACATTTCGTCCACGCGCTTTTTGACTTCCTCGTTCATGACGATAGGCCGGCCCCAGGGACGGGTGGTTTCGCCCGGCCACTTGTTGGTGGCGTCGAGTCCCATCTTGCCGCCAAGCCCTGACACCGGGCTCGCGAAATCCAGGTAATCGATCGGCGTGTTTTCCACCAGCAGCGTGTCGCGCGCGGGGTCCATGCGCGTGGTCATGGCCCAGACCACTTCCTTCCAGTCACGCACGTTGATGTCGTCGTCGGTCACGATCACGAACTTGGTGTAGGTGAACTGGCGCAGGTACGACCACACGCCGA
>CAYIQV010000002.1:0-22370 GCA_964365635.1 uncultured Acidiferrobacteraceae bacterium | reverse complement strand
GGAACCGCGAAGGGTTCGTGGTGATCACGGGGGAAATCGGCTCCGGTAAGACAACACTGATTCAAAAACTGTTGTCGGAGCTGGACGAGAACGTCTTGGTGGCGAAGATATTTCAAACGCAGTTGGACGAAGTGGAATTTCTCCAGTCGATTCTGGTTGAATTCGGCCTGAATCCCTTTAATTCCAAGAAGGTTGAGTTGCTCGATATGCTCAATACCTTTCTTGTGGCGAATTTTCAGGAGCTCAAGCAACTGTTGCTCGTGGTCGATGATGCGCACAACCTCAGCATGAAGGTGTTGGAGGAAATTCGCATGCTTTCAGGGCTGGAAACCCGCAAGGAGAAAGTGCTTCATGTGATTCTGGTCGGGCAGTCCCCGCTTAATGACCTGCTGGATTCTCCGGAGATGGAACAATTGCAGCAACGTGTACGGTTGCGCTACCACCTGAAACCTTTATCGGAAGAAGACACTCGGGATTACATTTTCCACCGTTTGAGGGTAGCGGGCATCGCTGATCCGATGAGTTTGTTTAGTCCGGACACCATGCCTGTCATTTACAAGTATACCGGCGGTGTCCCGCGTCTGATCAACACCCTGTGCGATACCTGCCTGACCTGTGCCTTCGCGGACAATGTGCATTCGGTGTCCTTGAATATTTTGAACTCGGCAATAGAAGAGTTGCAGTGGATTCCTTATACCAAACGCATGAGTCGGCGCAAAGTGGATATCAGCGCTGGAGGCGGCACGGAGGCGCAGGGACTGCTTCGCGACACCACCAAGGCGCTCGCGAACATCGGCAACCAGATCAACAGACTCGATTCCCTGACTCCTGCTTTATCTTCCATGAATACAAAAATGGCCAGCATTGAGTCCTTGCTCAAGCGGATTGCCGAGTCGCTTGAGGGCGAACGACACGAGACCGATTCCACCAAAAGAAAGCGTATCGGTCAGGATAAATAGCATCATTGTTGCTTCCCGAATCCGCATGGAAGACGACCGTCGTAGACGCCATGGCCTGTCCGGGAGTGCAGATAGGCGCGAACCAATTAGTGGTTGTAACGCAGGGCTACCCGGTATCGTGGGTTACGTCCAGTCTCATGAGCGCTCGCGCCGGTGACTCGTGATTGGCCTGTCCCGGGGGAAATATTAAAAATCAACAGAAAAAATTCTGCTGTGTATGCAGCGATTGTACGTGGCACCCGGAATTTATGGTCTTGCTCTGCGCCATCTAACATCTGAATCCGCCCATGACAAATAACGAATTACTGACGATCAGGGCTGTTACCGACGCAGCTGAGCTGGGCGCGTTGCGGGAAGAATGGAATCAACTTCTGCTTGGTTCGCAGGCGGGCTCGATCTGTCTGACATGGGAATGGGCCTGTACGTGGTGGGACATATTCGGCGGGCCGGGCCTTGAGCTGCATGTTCTGCTGTTGCGGGCCGAGGACAGACTCGTAGGCATTGCCCCATTCGTGGTGATGACGCACAGAGAACGCGGACTGCTTAAAGTCCGTACGCTGCGTTTTCTCGGCACGGGTGAACCCGAATGGGAGGAGACGGCATCGGAATATCTCGATGTTATTGCGGCCGGCGGATATGAAGAGCCGGTGGCGGACCGCGTCTGGTCACACCTTCAAACCTGTTCCCGCCAATGGGATCAGATCGTCCTTAACGATGTCATGGGTGACTCCCTGGTGATGAGGTATCTTAAGGAACGGATGCTCCAGGCCGGTATGTGCCCCCGACAAGTGCAGATTGGCACCCGCTATTGTATTGACTTGCCTTCCTCATGGGAGGCGTATCTCAACATGCTCGAACCCGGAGCACGCAAACGCTTTGAGTACAAGCGCCGAAAGCTGGAAAAAGCCGGCCATGTTGAGGAAAAAGATATTACCAGCCCGAAAGATCTTGGGCCGGCCTTCAAGGAGCTGGTTCGTTTACACACCATGCGCTGGGCCAGCCGGGGTGGTCGTGGTGTTTTTGTCAGCGAACGCTTTGTGGCCTTCCATAAAAAACTCATGCTCCGGCTGCTTGAGCGCGGGATGCTGAATATCCGTTTGCTGTTTTTTGATGGTGTTGCCATCTCTGCACTATACAATTTTCGTTACGGTGGAACCGACTATTTTTATCAAGCAGGTTTTGACACCGAACATGCCGCCAAGTATTCACCTGGCGTCGTGGCGCACAATTATGCGATTGAGGACGCTATTCGTCAGGGGATGAAGCAGTATGATTTTATGAAAGGCGGCACGGTGTCATACAAATCAGAATTCGCCTGCACTGAAAGTCCTGTGTATGACATGGAAATGTCTTGCTGCAACTTGAGGGGAAGGCTTCTGGACTGGCAGGCGCGACTCAGGGTGATATGGCGACTTATCCGGAGAAAGTCATACAGGCGCCAGACACAGGCCGACCAAACGAGTATTCCGGCAGGTTCAGGAACCCGCCGCTCAGCATCGAAGGATATTCTGTAAGAGATAGACACTCTAACCATCCGCTTGGTGGCGAGCGTTGAAGTTGATGCAACTAATACTGGGAATAATATCGTAAAAGATCCGATTCAGATGCCAGACAAGAAAGCCATTCTAGCGGGAATAATGACAGCAACCGGGTTATCACCGATGCTGACACGCTTGCGTTCGTTGCTGTATTCGGAGATTATGATATTGGCCTACCATCGCATATTGGACAGGGTCAATGAAGAGGATTTCGAGTTCGACCTCGAGCTGATCAGCGCCTGGACGCCAGAGTTCGAATGGCAGATGCGCTATGTCCGCAAGCATTACACGCCGATTACCTTCAGGTATCTGCTCGACCATCTCGATGGTAAACAGGCGCTCCCTCCGCGACCTATTTTGATCACCTTCGATGACGGGTTTGATGACAATTACCTGCACGCTTTCCCTGTCTTGAAATCGTTGGCTATGCCCGCCACGATTTTCATCGCCACCGGTTATATCGGTCAGGAGCGCACCTTCTGGTTCGATTGGCTGGTGTACCTTTGCAACAAGGCGGCGGTGGCAGGGAAACCCGTTCGCCTTGACGGGAAAATTTTCTTCTTCAGCCGTAATCGTACGCTTCGGCAACAGGAAATCGCTAACATGTTTTTTTATGCCAAACGGCTCCCGGACGACAGGCTCCGCCGCGCCTTGATGGATGTCGAGCGGGAGATGGGCCTCACATATCCAGAGGGCGGGTTCACCTCCAGCCACCCGCTCAATTGGGATCAGATCCGGGAGATGGCTGCGCACGGAATCGAATTTGGATCCCATTCCGTCACCCATCCCATTCTGGCCAATACCAGCAGTGCGCAGTTGCGTGACGAACTGACCATTTCCAAGGCCTGTCTTGAGCAGGAACTCGGTCGTCCAGTGGACGTGCTGGCCTATCCGGTCGGTCAAGATTTTGCATTTAATGGAGATGTGATGGCGGCGGCTCGCGCGGCAGGTTATCGGATCGGAGTCAGTTATATTTCGGGAGTGAACCCGGCAAGTCATCTGGATCTGTTCCGCTTGCGGCGCCTGCATGTAGAGCGCTATGTTTCGAGGGACGACTTTCGGTGTATGTTGGCCATACCACGGCTGTATTCCCAAGCCTCAAAACCAACTGTTCGCTACGACAGAGGTCATAAACCGCACGTGCCAATTTTCCACGCTTCTCTTGCCGATCTCAATTTGGGCAAGGTGTTCGCCGACACGCGGGAAACCCTTGCCGCCAGACTGGGGTTTGATGAGTATGTCGCGGTGGCTCACACGCTTGAGGCAGATCAGGCCTTCTGGAAAGGTTTGCTCACCAGTGGGTCCAGGGGTCAGGGCACCGCGTTAGTGCTGGAGACACGTCTGGGTGCACTGAGTGGAAGGTTGTCGGGACATTTTAAAACGGTATTCGCATGGCATGCCTCGGCGTCGGCGGCAGCCATTACCCAGCAATATATCGACAGGCATCAGATCCATAACATCCGTATCGTTATCTCCGACCCTCACGAAGATCTGGATGTGGACGGCGAGCGTTTTGATGCCATTATCTTTTACGGTCCCAGCCAGGATATGACAGGGCAGTGGGGCAGCGATACCACGGCGCTGTTCAAGTCTCTGGCCCGTAAGATCCCCTTATGGCTTGCCGATGGTGGTGTTGTGGTCGTGGGCGAGAATAATCGCTGCGCCTACCGCCGTGGGTCGGCACAGAAGGTCGGGCACGAGCAAGCTGGCGGTATTCTGTTGCCTGGACTGGGACGGTGGTTACACAAGCAGAGATACCAGGATCTTTATCTGGGCAGTTCACCGATGACATCAACGCAGTTGCCCACGCCGGATTTGACGCTGCAAGATGCCGGTATTGTTTCTCCCATGTTACCAAAGAATACTCTTTCCGCTCTCAAGGAGAGGGCGCTTCATTCCAGGGTGGGGCGTCTTTTGTGGCCCTCATTTCTGCTCGTTGCCTCGGATCGGCCGCGGCGATCTTTCCTGCAGGATATTCTCGAGCAGCGCACGCTTGGCCAGCAGGCCGGGTGGGACGGGGCGAGCGCGGTGGTGGTCAAGCGAATCCTGGCCGGCAATTCAGGCACAACGGTGCTTATTGCCGGCCCCATGAAGGATGATGGCAGAGATGTAATCATGCGACTTCCTTCGAAACCGGCTGGCCGCCGGTTATGCCTTATTAACGCGCAGGCACTGAGGAAACTGGCGCAGACATCCCTCGCCGGATATGTTCCCCGTCTGCTTGCCGAAGATATGTATCAAGATCGGGAATTTACCGTTGAAAGTCGCTGCCCCGGCTATGAAGCCGACTATGGCACGCGCCATCTGGACAGGATGCTGCGCCAAACCTGCGAGGTGATGGGCGTGTTGCACAGGCAGACGGCAAGGCCAGAGATAGTGACGGAGGCGGGATTCCAGGAGCGCGTGGCGCCGCTGATCCTGGATATGGCCAACTACTGTTCTCCTGATGTGCAGTCCCGTTTCCATCGTTTCATGGAAGCATTGCGTAGCGCCATGGTGGGACGCACGGTCTCCGTCGGATTCATGCACGGTGACTTCAAGCTCGGCAATTTCCTGTTTGACCGCACCGGCAAGCTGACAGCGTTGATTGATTGGGACGGTTTTTCGGAAGACGGCTATCAGGTTTTTGACTACCTCACGTTGCTCGTCTACAAAATGGCGTATGACAGCGGCAGCGAGATTTCTGATGTTTATCTGCAGTATCTTCTCCCGTGGAAACTGCCACCTGCCTGCCAACGCCTGGTGGGCGATGAGGCGTCCACGCTTCTGATCGATGACGAAAGCTTCCTGCTGATGCGCATCGTCTTCTGGTTCAGCCTGAATTACTACCGGTTTGACGCGCTCTACAAGTATCATCCCGCCTGGCAGCGCGAGTCGGTACTACCAATGCTGTCGGTATTCGAGAAGATTCACCAATCTGGCTGGCGCGCGTCATGACCATGCCCCCTGCAACGGCTGACATGACTGGATGAACCACCCTCTGGAACCGGCCTGTATTGTCAAGGAAGTGCCCTTTGCCTGGCTGGTGGAACACGAGCAAGAACTCGTTCCCTTGCTGGCGAGTCAACCGGAACCAACCCCGTTCCAGAGTCTCCCTTGGCTCACGAGTTGGTGGCAAGCGTATGGCCAGGACTATGATGCGCATATCCTGACGGTCCAATGCAACGGGGAACTTGTCGGTGTTGTGCCGCTGATGTCGGCAAAGGACCAGGCGATGCCCGTATTGGAATGGCTCGGCGCGGGCCGCAGCGACCATGCCCCTTTGCTTTTGCAACCAGATTTCGCCGATGCGTGTCTGGAGGCAGCCCTTTCCTATTTGTATGCCGCGCCGTTCAAATGGTGCTTGCTGTCGTTGCGCACCTTGCAAGAGTCGCAATGCAAGTGGTTGCGTGACCGGTTGCCTTCCGGGCGCTACTTGCTTGACCGGGATGATATTTCTCCCCGCACTGTCGTGCAGGGGAACTGGGATGAGTATCTGGCGCGAAAGAGCCGGAAGCACCGGGGGAACATAAAGCGGTTGCTCAAACAGGCGCAGGAACTGCCGGCACTGCAAATCACCTGTGTCGGGGAATTTACGGCCGGGTTGCTGGATGAAATTATGGAAGTGGAGCGCCGAAGCTGGAAGGCACAGTAGGGCTCGCTGCGGCTGGAGGGGGAGGGGAGGGATTTCTACCAGGCCTTCCTGCAGCAATTTGCCGCCAAGCGCCAGCTGGAATTATGGACCTGCCGCTACAACGAGACGTTGCTTGCCTATATCATTACGCTCAACTATCAGAACGCCATTTTTTACTACAATGGAGCCTATCGTTCGGATTGCGCTTCCTTTCATCCGGACCTGTCCCCCGGTTCGCTGTTGATCGCCTCGGCATTGAAGAGCGCGCACGATCGTGGTGCCAGAACCTTTGATTTTCTCCGTGGCGACGAGCCCTATAAAAAGCTCTGGGTGAGCGAGGAGCGCTATCTGTACCATGTCGTGATACGCGCGCCCGGGTTGGCAGGGTGGTTCGTCGAGATGCGGCACATACGATTGCGGTGGTGGTTGCGGAAGTATCCTATAATGCATGCATTTCGACAGTGGGCGCAGCGTATCCGCCCCGCCAAAACCGGGCGCCGAGCCTCATGAACAGCCGTTGATGACAAAGAACAGTATGACAGTCAATGTTTGATGACCTGAAACGTCTGTTCCGGCATGGGAGTGTCTATCTTCTCGGTAATATTCTAAACCGGATCGGGGCCTTCCTGTTGCTGCCCCTTTATACCACCTATCTGAGTGTTTCCGAGTATGGCGTGCTGGAGATGCTGTACTCCACCGTTGCCATCATCTCCGTGGTATTCGCCGCCGGCATGTCGCACACCACGCTGCGGTTCTATTTTGAGTTTGAAGATCAGCGCGATCGCAATGCCGTCATCACCACGAACCTGGCGATGATATTTGCATTCAGTGTGCTCGGCGCGCTTGCCGTGCATACCGCACGCTTCGGCTTGAGCGAATTTCTTTTCGACACCACGTCCTATGCCAGCGCGGTGGACCTGTGTCTGATTATCATGGTTCTCGAGTTGTCGACGGAGGTTGGATTTGCCTATTTGCGCGCCAAAGAGCAGTCGCAATTTTATGTGATGTTGTCGTTGTCCCGACTTTTGTTACAGGTCAGCCTGAGCATTTATTTTGTGTCCGGACTTCGCATGGGAGTGCAGGGAGTCTTGTTGGCCAACCTGGCGAGTGTCGCCCTGGGCTGGCTTGTCGTGACGGGCTACACCCTGTTTCGGTGCGGTGTTTCCATCCACCTCGCCAAGATCCCCGTGATGTTGCGCTACAGTGTTCCGGTCGCCATGACGGCCATTGTCGGGACAGTGACGTTCAATTCCGACCGGTTCCTGGTGAAGGAAATGATGTCGCTTGAGGCGGTGGGCCTGTACGGACTCGCCTTGAAGTTTGCCTTGCTGCTGACTTTCCTCGTGGCAGAACCGTTCTACCGCGCCTATGGCCCATTCCGGTTCTCCATCATTCATCAGGATAATGCGCGGGCTATTCAGGCGTTGGTAGTCCATTATCTGCTCGTGGGTGCGATTTTTGTGGGTCTTGGCATTTCACTGTTTACGCCCGAGGTGCTGCAGCTTGTCTCCTCAGCCGCTTATGTTTCTGCCTACCATTACACGCCGATATTGCTTCTGGGCGTCATCGTGTCGGCGATGTCGTACTGCTTTGAGACGGGAATCCTGTACAAGAAGAAGACCAAATATATCTTTTATATTTCCTCCGTGGATTTTGTTGTAAAGATAGGCCTGAATCTGGCGCTGATCCCCTTCCTCGGTCTATATGGCGCGGCCATCACCTACCTGGTGACCAACCTTTGCCACGCTACATTGATTAACCGCGTCTCGCAGCGTTTATATCCCGTTACCTACTATTATCTGGACATGGCAAAAATCGTGTCGATCGGCGTCGTGATCTACCTGTTGTCCCTCGGCATGGGTCAGCAGCACCTGTACATGTCCATACTGGTTAAACTGGCCCTGATAGGGATATATGTTCTGGCTGTCTATCTGGTCGATCAGAAGACACGGGACGTTTTTTCCAAGGCGGGTTCCTATCTGAAGTTATCCAGGCTGGGGACAGGCAAGGGCAATGAATCGCAATCTTGATGCGCCTGACAACGGTAAGGTCCCGTGCCGGCGGTTATGGCCAACCTTGGCAATTCCTGGTTTTGGCTCCAGCAAGAGTTGATTTGTTTCGCCCATGACGGCTTTTCTCATTTATCTGTATTTGATTGCCCTGTACGTGCGTCCGCAGGACTGGGTACCGGCATTTCTCGATTTGCCCACCGCTTACCTTATTATTCCACTGGGCCTGGCCCTCGGGTTTGTTGCATACCGGCGCGAACCCGAAAAGTTTCAACTACCGCAGAATAGAATTATCCTCTTATATCTCCTGGTCATTTTTGCGTCGACATTCGTCAATACCGATTTTTCGCATGCTCAGGAACAGTTGGAGATGTTCGCCAAACGTGTGGCCGTTTTCTTTATGGTGATCTGGGCATTGACCACTCGGGAGCGCATATATGGCGCAATCTGGGTCACGCTGCTGCTCTCGCTGTTTCTGGCCTATCAGGCCATTTTGCAGGGTGTAACGGGTGAGAGCTGGGGAGGGCTGACACCCTACCCAGGGTATTCAGAAATACGTGTGCGTTGGTACGGCGATTGGGACGGGCCGAATGTATTTGGCATTCTTTTTGTGATTGCCTATGCAGTTTCTCTTGAACTGGTGTTTGGTGCGTATGGTTTGTTCACGCGATTGTTTGCATTGTGCCTGATGGCTTCTTATGTCATCGCCATCTACTTTACTAACTCCCGCGGCGCCGTGTTGGCCATAGCCTGTGCCACGCTTTTCTATTTTAAGGACAGGTTTCGCAGCATCTTCGCCGTTCTGGCCGCGCTGGCTCTGGTGGGAGGCATGTTCATGTTCGGGCCGTCGCGCATCGGCGAGATCACGTCGGGTGAATCTTCGGCACATGAGCGTACGTGGTTATGGGAACAGGGCTTGCAGATGCTGCAGGACAACCCGATCCTGGGCGTCGGCAGGGGCCAGTTCATCAAGAAAGTCGATCTCCACCTGATCGCACATAATAACTATGTGCAGAACTTCGCCGAGACAGGATTGACCGGATTTTTCTGCTTCATCGCGCTGCTTTGGTTTAGTTTTAAAGGTAACATGATTCTGTCCGGCCCAAAATACGGGGTTGATCCAGAGTTTGCATCGCTTGGACGAATGATGACGGCAACCATTATCGGTTATGCGGCGGTGACATTTTTTGTGGTAATGGAACTGGACCTGCTCTATTTCTTTTTTGGGCTGTCTGCCTCGGTCTATTTGGTGGCGGCAAGGCAACACAGCGCATTGCCTCGTATGGAAATGACCAAGAGAGATGCGCAGATAATTGCAGGCGGGATGGTTCTGTTGATTGGCTTCATTTGGCTCGCCGCCGTCAAGGAAATTCTCTAGGCATATGAGCCAGCCCCGAAAAAGAATCCTTTATGTGAATCACTGCATGGCCATGGGTGGGATCGAGAATATGATCGTTGACTTTACCCGTCATGTCCCCCTGGATGAATTTGATCCTCATGTGGCCGTTTTCGAGGGTGGCGGGAGTCTTGAGCGGGTGCTCGAGACAGGGCATGTGCCCGTCCATCACCTTAACAAGCGTGAAGGAATCGACTTTGGACTGCTGTTTCGCCTGCGCCGACTGATACAGGCACAGGGGGTTGATGTTATTCACAGCCACAACTATTCCGCCTGGCTTTATGCCTGCCTGGCAGCTCGAGGGATCGGCAATGTTATTCATGTTCACACGGAACATTCAGAGGTTGATCTGTTTCAGCGCCGTTATTTTGCAGAACGCTGGCTCAGTCGATTCACCTCCTATGTGGTGGCTGTCTCAAGGCACGTGCATGATGTCATGATTCATGACATCGGAATTAGCCCCCGTAGAGTTCGCCTGATTTATAATGGGGTGAATACCACCCGCTTTGCACCAAACGCCAATGCCCGTGATGCAAGTCGTCGTGGGCTGGGTCTCTCCCCAAACCAGGTCGTGATCGGAGTTGTAGCCCGTTTGGCAGTGATCAAGAACCATGAGGCCTTGTTGCGCGCTTATGCCTCACTCTCTCAGGAACCGGGTAACAGGGCGTGTTTGATCATCGTGGGTGATGGTCCGGAGCGCGCCGCACTTGAACAAGTGGCGTATGGGCTCGGGGTTACCAGCGGAGTTACGTTCCTCGGCGAGCGCCATGATGTTCCTGAGCTGCTGAATGCCTTTGATATTTATGCGTTGACATCCTTCAATGAAGGCATGAACCTTACCCTGCTCGAAGCCATGAGTGCGGGTTTGCCAGTGGTTGCCACCGCAGTTGGGGGCAATGTCGAGATTGTGGAAGAGGGTGTTACCGGTTATCTCGTTCCTTCCGGTGACGTTGGTTCCTTGTCTGAACGGCTCCGTTATCTTGTGGCCTCGCCCGATGTGCGCACCCTGATGGGACAGGCGGCCCGTGCACGAGTGCTTCGGCTCTTTGATCAGCAGGGCATGATGCGCGATTATCTCGCACTTTACAGGGGCACGCGCATGGGGGTTATGTAAGCCCTACGCAGTGTGTGTCGCTGTATTCTCCCCGATCCCCAATATCACTGTCTCTGAGCTGGCTTGCTGGATTTAACCCGATGGCCTCGCGATGTGTGGCTGGCCAAGCATCAGGTGATTTCAGCCATGCAAGTGGTATCGTGTCAGGATATCAATGCGTTGGTGTATTTTGCGAGGTTTGGCGCCTCTGTTGAGAATTGTTATTTGCATTCGGGGGAAGCCGGGTTTTTGATACAATTCTGGCTGCAGAGACTGATCGGACCGCAGGTGGGCGTTTTGGGTGAACTGGCCAAAGCGGCCGGTCTTGCCGGCGCCTTGGACCGGGAATTTCGCATGACGTGGATCGGGGAGAAATTACGCGCGCGGCGAGTTGGCAAAACCTGAAGGCGGTTGCCTCTCAATATCTCGCGGCCGTGGAAGGCATGCTGGGCCATGCCGGCCGCGCGTAGAAATTAAGAACAACAATTATGACATTGAGAAATATTGCCAAGCGCCTCCTGCTTTATCCCTTCGCTGTTTTTCGTGGGAAGGATGCTCATCGACAGATCGCGCTTACCTTCGATGACGGTCCGAACCCGCAATATACGGAAGCCGTGTCACGCCTCCTGCATGAGGCGAATGCCAGATGCACGTTCTTTCTGCTCGGCAGGAAGATCGGGGAATATCCCGCTCTGGTCCAACGGCTCATCGAGGACGGCCATGAGATCGCCAGTCACTCCATGACCCATCCTGAGATCAAGGAGTTGTCCTATCGTGCCATGCCGCAAGAGATCGAGGCCGTCTATTCACTTATCATGGCGGATGGAAGCAGGGTCATCCGCAACCGTTACTTGCGTCCGCCAAAGGGAGCGGTCACGCTGTCTCTTCTTTTCTTCTGTGTGCTGAAAAAGATTCGTCTTGTTTTCTGGAACCGTGATCCGGAAGATTACAGGGCGCAATCCGCAAACGAAATACTGGCGTATTTTGACCGGAACCCGTTGCAGGCCGGCGACATTATTCTGTTGCACGACAAGACTTCCCATATTGTCGAGGCACTGCCGGGTCTGCTCCAACGTATGGCTCAGCAGCGTCTCCGGGCCGTGACAGTCTCCGAGCTACTCGGCCACTCGTGATATAGATAATTACCAAGCATGAACATAGTTTATTTCCACCGGACCCAGGCCAAGGGCGTTGAAGGGGTTCACATTGGTGAGATCGTTAAGGCCTTTCGCCGTTTAGGCCATCAGGTCACCCTCATCTCACCCGTCGGTGAGCGTCTCGGCGATGAGGCAGTGAAGCCAGGGGCAGTGAGTGCGCCTGGCCTGAAAGAACGTTTCTTTCGTTTCGTGAGCCACTATCTTCCCGAATTCATTTTCGAGCTGGCGGAGATGGTCTATAACCTGCAGGCGTTGCGCCAGACACGCCGGCATGTGGATGTGGCGCGAGTCGATATGATCTTCGAACGGTATGCCATCTTCAGTATGATTGGCGCCTATTTGTCGAAGAAGTGGGGAAAGCCGCTGATCGTCGAGGTGAATTACACTTCCTGTTCACCGTTGGTGCGGCGTCGCAGTGCGCTCCTGAAGCCGCTGGCGCGGCGCGTGGACCGGTATATTTTCAACCAGGCGACCGGTCTGGCGGCGGTATCGTCCCACCTCAAACAGCATCTGATCGACACCTACGGTATCCCCCCGGAAAAGATTGTGGTGTTGCCCAATGCGGCCGATCCCAATGTGTTTGACATGAACCGGATTACCCGGATCGCGCTGCCCGGCGCCACCGGCAAGATTATTGGTTTCGTCGGCGGGTTCTATCCATGGCACGGGCTGGAGATGTTGCTGGAAGCATTCCGGATCGTGGCAGAGAAAGTGGGCACGGCACAGCTTCTGCTCGTGGGCGACGGCCCCATGATGCCCATCATCCGGCAGAAGGTGCACGAGTATCGACTTGACGACCGGGTGATTCTGACCGGCAAGGTGGCGCATCCGGAACTGCCCGGCTATATCGCGAATTTCGACATTGGCATCATGCCCGATTCCAACGACTACGGCTCACCCATGAAGATTTTTGAATACATGTCCATGGGCAAGCCGGTGGTGGTGCCCGATTATCCGCCACTGCTGGATGTCGTGCAGGACGGCCAGGAAGGCAGGGTATTTCGGGCACGAAACGTGCATGAAATGGCGGATTGCCTGACAATGCTGCTGACGGACACGGCAGCCTATACGCGCATGGCGGCGCAGGCCCGCCGCAAGATTGTCACCCGACACAACTGGCTTGATAACGCCACGGTCATTCTCGACCTGGCTGGAATGAGGAGATCATAGGATGGTATTGCCCGAACGCCTCTATCGGTGGATTACCACCCAGAATTCCAACCTGCCGCTGATCGGTCTTATCACATTCTCGGCGCCGAAGTTTTTTGTGCGCAGCATCCTCAACGGTAACCGCGACAAGCAGCTATGGTCGCCAAAAAAAGCCTGCGTGACGCTTTCCTTTGACTGCGATTATCCCGACGACGTCGTGGCCATCCCGGCGATCCTGGATATGCTCAAGCCCTATCGTTACAAGGCCAGCTTCGCCGCGGTCGGATACTGGGTACAGAAATACCCGAAGGAACACGCGGCGGTGGTCGAGCAGGGCCATGAACTCATGAACCACACCTATTCCCACCCGGATAACGAGTTGCTCAACCCGGGCCGGAAATTCCGTTACATTTCCAAAGACGAGAAAATGGAAGAAATCGTGAAGTGTCACGATATCTGCAAGTCGCTGCTGGGGGTTGATCTGATCGGGCTGCGTGTCCCGCACTTCAAGCATCTTTTTTCCGACGATATTTATGCACTGCTGAGCGAGGTTGGTTATCGCTATTCTTCTTCCACCTGGCTGACCAGCACGACCACACGTGGCCTGCCTTTCCGGGCGAAGCACGACATCATCGAATTCCCGTTGACGACCTGCCCCAAGCACCCGTTTACGGTGTTCGACACCTGGCATTCGCTTAATGCCCAGCGTCTGAGTCACCGGCTGTTGCATCGCGGACCCGAGAGCTATCTCGAGTTGTTCCGTGACTTGCTCACGATGGCGCGCGAGACCGGTTCCTACCTCAACATTTACATGGATCCGCTGGATATCAAAAAAATACCCGGCTTTGAAACCATGCTCCGGCTGATGGCTGACGAGGATCTGGAGGTCGTCACCTATTCCCAGTATCTCGAACGGGGGATGCACATTGCCTCCTGAGACAGGTCGGAAGAAGCGGGTTCTTGTCGTTTTCGGTACCCGCCCCGAGACCATCAAGATGGCGCCGGTGTGGATGGCGTTGCGCGCCGAGTCCGACATCTTTGATTCGCGCGTGGTGGTGACGGCGCAACATCGCGGCTTGCTTGACCAGGCCCTCAGGGACTTCGCGCTCACCCCGGAGTACGACCTGAACGTCATGCGCGATAACCAGGATCTGTTCCACATCAGCGTACAGGCGCTGACCGGGATGAAATCGGTCATGGACGAGTATCAGCCGGACTGTGTGCTGGTGCAGGGCGACACCACCACGACGTTCATCGGCGCGCTTGCTGCATTTTATAAAAAGACCCTGATCGGCCATGTCGAGGCGGGTCTGCGTACCTATAATAAGTATTCTCCCTATCCCGAGGAGATCAACCGGCGTCTGACCGGGTGTCTCGCCGATCTGCATTTCGCCCCGACCGAGCGGGCGCGGCATAACCTGCTGGACGAGGGGGTCGCCGCCGATTCTATCGAGGTGACGGGCAATACGGGCATCGATGCGTTACTGTGGATTCTGGCCAACCGGCCGGCAGGTTTTTCCGATGTGTTACCACCGCGCACCCAGCAGGCGGTGGCTGGCAGGTTTATCCTGCTCACGACCCACCGCCGCGAGAGCTTTGGCCCACCGCTGCAGGAGACCCTGCGCGCCGTGGATGAGATTGCCGTCCGTTTTCCCGACATTCATATTGTGTTTCCTGTTCACCCTAATCCCAACGTGCGGCAACAGGCGCATGAACGGCTCGCCGCCCGGTCGAATATCCATCTGATCGAGCCGCTGGATTACGTCAATTTCTCCCATCTCATGAACCGCGCCGAGATCATCCTGACGGACTCCGGCGGGGTCCAGGAAGAGGCGCCATCGCTCTCCAAGCCGGTGCTGGTGTTGCGCGAGACCACCGAAAGGCCGGAAGGGGTAGAGGCCGGGGTCGCGCGCCTCGTCGGCACCAACCGGGGCCTGATTGTCGAGGAGGTCAGCCGGCTGCTGACCGATCAGTCGTACCGTGATTCCATGACGGGCCGGCCCAATCCCTATGGCGATGGCCAGGCCGCCACGCGAATTGTGCGCCGGCTCAGACAACGATTGATGACGGCGGAAGGGTCAACATGAAAATCCTGTTTCCGTACATGGCGCGCTGGCACGCGGTCAACTGGAGCCGCTACCATTCCCTGCTCTACGCTTTGGCCGATGCCGGTCACGAAATCCACGTGATGCAGCCGCCGCGGCTGACATCCGCCGAGACCAATTTCCAGGAAATCGAAAGCAAGGGGCACAAAAACATCATGGTTCACGACGTGCCCCTGTGGCCGGCGCTGTGGAACCGACGCATGCCCCTCGATAAGCTTTTCAAAAAAGCTTATTACTCTTTTGCCAGCTATGGGTTCGCCAAGGACCTCATTTCCCGGTATGGCATTCAGGTGGTGTTGCTGTACAACATCCCGCAATACCGGTTTATCTCCCTGGATTCGGCGGTCATCGTGTTTGACTATGCCGACGATTACATCGATATGCTGGCCTATGAATTGGGGAAATTGAATAACTGTGTGTTGCAGGGGCTGGCGCAGCGCATGCTGGACAACATGATGACGCGCGCCGCGCTGACATGCACTATTTCCAATGTGCTGGTGGCGCAGGCCAAGGGCAATGTCCATGTGGTACCCAATGGCGTCAGCTTGTCCAAGGCCATGGCGAAACCCTCGGTGCCGATCCAGCCCATTCAGCACCACGGCCGTCCAGTCGTCGGCTTTATCGGGTCCTTCGAGTACTTTATTGATCTGGACCTCATGGTAAACGTCGCCAAAGCCATGCCGGATATCCACTTCTTGTATGTCGGCACCGGCCGGGAATGGAAACGGGTCGCCGCGCGCGTGCAGGACGAGCGGATAGCCAATATCCAGCTCACCGGTGGCGTACCGCATGAACAGGTATTCGAATATATTCGCAGCATGGATATCTGCCTGAATATCTTTACCAAGATACCGGTGTCGCAGCGGGCCTGCCCGATCAAGCTGTTTGAGTACCTGAGCCAGAAGAAGCCGGTGATTACGACACGCCTGGAAGAACTGGCGTATATCGACGACGGTTTCCTCTATTATGGTGACAACGTGCCCGAGGTCTGTGCCCAAGTGCGTGCAATCCTCAAGGATCGCGCCGTGGCCGAAGCCGCGGCGGAGCGGGGCTATCAGAAGACAGCCAGCCAATATACCTGGAACAGCATAGCCGACCAGTTCATCGCCTTGGTCGAGCCAACACTGCCTCGCACCGCATGAACCTGATATTTTTCCTGACACTGCTGCTGGCGGGACTGCTCTGCCTCTTTGCATTCGGGCTGGTGCATCGCCAGATCCATATCTGGCTCTGGAGTTACCTGCGCCACAGCCGACGTGTGGACAGAATCCATCCAGTAAAATCCCCGATCCATATCATGTTCTGTTTTGTGGACCACTATGAGCCATACACCGGAGGGACGAATGATGAGCACGCAAAAAAACGGGTTGATCGGTGGGTAAGAGACTACCCGGCGTTGGCACGGCGTTTCCATGATGCGGACGGGAGACCGCCTGTGCATGGATTCTTCTATCCTGAGGAAGAATATCGTCCAGAGTTGGTAGACTCGATTGCAAAGCTGTGCCAGCAGGGTTTCGGTGAAATCGAGATACATCTTCATCATGATAATGATACCGCTGACAAATTGCGCACTAAACTCGAAGGCTTCCTGCGTGTTCTGGACGAGAGGCACGGGGCCGTAAGCAAAGTCAATGGCAGTTACCGGTATGCCTTTATTCATGGCAACTGGGCCCTTGATAATTCACGCGCCGATGGCCGCTGGTGCGGTGTCAACAACGAGCTGATTGTGTTGCGCGATACCGGTTGCTATGCGGACTTTACATTGCCATCGGCACCAAGCGATACCCAGACCCGCACGGTGAATTCCATTTATTATGCGACCGATGATCCATTGCGCCCTAAGTCTCACGACACCGGACAATGTATGAAGGCAGGCGGAAGCCCGGTTGGAGATCTTTTGATATTTCAGGGCCCACTGGCGCTCAATTGGCGCTACCGGCGTTTCGGTATTTGGCCGCGAATTGAAAATGGCGACATTGCCCCTTGTGACATACCCATTGAGGGACGAGTAGATCTATGGGTACGTCAGCACATCCACGTTCATGAGCGGCCAGAGTGGATATTTATCAAAGTACATA
The DNA here is from genome assembly GCA_964365635.1 of uncultured Acidiferrobacteraceae bacterium. Lineage (GTDB taxonomy): Bacteria > Pseudomonadota > Gammaproteobacteria > Acidiferrobacterales > Sulfurifustaceae > Sulfuricaulis. The sequence continues at coordinate 5,273 of CAYIQV010000002.1, read as the reverse complement.
CCCATGGCGCGATCGAGGAAAATGCAGACTTTCTGTTCGGTGGTGAGCTTGAACGACTTTTCAGCCATCTCGAGCACCAGTATAACGACGGTAGCAAGTATAGGCTGCATTATGTAACTGCGCGCGAGGCGTACAATATCGCGAAAGCCGCCGAAGCCGGCCTGACAGGAAACCCCAATAGTTATCGCGATTACCAAATTCCCGCCCCCCCGATGTTGTCAAAGTCAGGTGCTCGCACAGAATGAATATTCTTGTTTATACAAGCCAGTATCGCCTGCCACACGAGGCCTATGGCGCTCCTTTTACGGAGCAGCTTGTTCAGGCAATGAACAAGCAGGCGAAGGTAACGGTTGTGTGTCCGACACCGTGGTACCCGCAAGCGAAATTGTTCCGCTTGCGGGCCAAGTGGTCAGTGTTGGCGGATGTCCCCTCCCACTGCCTGATGGATGGTGTTGAAGTGTACTATCCAAAGTACCCCATGATCCCGAAGCTATCGGGCGGGATTCAACCGTGGCTGCAAGCTATTTCGTCGCTGCGCCTGATCCGTGCACTGAATAGCCATCGGAAAGTAGACATTATTAATGCACGGTGGATTTACCCTGATGGGGTAACAGCCGCCTGGGTAGGTCAGCAACTTCGAATACCGGTTGTGCTGACTGCGTTAGGTTGTGATATCAACTTGTACAGTGGCTATCGCATTCGAGGTGCCCAGATACGCTGGGCTATGCGGAATGCGGATTTTATAACGGCCGTCAGCCGGCCGCTTGCCGAGAAGGTGATCGATCTCGGCGTAGACCGGGATTTGGTAAGCTGTGAACCGAATGGGGTCGATCTAGGCAGATTTCGTGTGCAAGCTGGATCTGTTGCCAGGCATTCGCCAGACCGTTCTATGCACACTTATCTGTTAGTGGTGGCGCGCCTATCTGAAGAGAAGGGTATCGACCACCTAATCCGGGCACTGAGCCTCCTGAACCAGCGTGGAACGCTGACGTTTAAAACATTCATTGTCGGGGATGGCCCCCTGAAAGCGTCGTTATTGGACGACGTGCACCGATATGCGCTGACACAATACGTTTCCTTTGTCGGCGCAGTTCCACATACCGAAGTAGAAGCATGGATGCAAAATGCGCATGCGCTTTGCCTGCCAAGCCTGCGCGAAGGCATGCCCAACGTCATTCTAGAGGCACTGGCATCCGGGCTGCCTGTAGTGGCAAGCAGGGTGGGCGGCATTCCTGATGTGATCAACGCCACAAATGGGGTATTGGCGGAACCTGGCTCGGCGGATGATCTGGCCACTGCACTGCAGTATGTATTTGCCAGAGAATGGGACGCACAGCAGATACGGTCCAGCGTGGAGCACATGAGTTGGACTAACGCCGCTACTGTGCAAATTGAAATATTCAAAAGGGTTTTGGCGAACAAAGTACAGCGAGGGGCCGAATAGTCTATGTGCGGGATTCTGGGAGTCTGGTTTCGTGATCGTCAACGCATGGTTGATCCCGTGTGGCTGAACGAGGTCAACGCAACCATGTATCACCGTGGGCCGGATGAAGGCGGCATCTACGTGGATGGCAATGTCGGCCTTGCTCATCGTCGGCTCAGCATTATTGATGTGTCGTCAGGGCACCAACCAATGCGCTCTGATGATGCCAAGATCACGCTTGTCTTTAACGGCGAGATCTACAACTACAGACAGCTGCGCCGCAATCTTGAAGAGAGAGGGCACACATTTTCGACGCATTCCGATACGGAAGTTCTGCTGCGGCAATACATCCAGGATGGCGAAAGTTGCGTTGATAAGTTTAATGGGATGTTCGCGTTCGCCATCTGGGATGCGGCCAAGCGGCAATTATTTATGGCGCGCGACAGGATTGGCATCAAACCTCTGTATTACAGCGTTTTGCCGGACGGTTTTGTCTTTGCCTCCGAAATAAAAGCATTGCTGAAAACCAGGCTGGTTAATGCGGCTGTTAATGCCGATGCCATAGATAGTTTCCTGACGCTCGGGTGGGTGCCTGCGCCGGGGACGCTATTCAAAAACATCCATAAACTCGAACCCGGCCATACGGCTGTTATTCGTGAAGCAGGCGACATGACGATCTCGCGCTATTGGGATGTCACGCGCTCACGTATTGTTCAAAAGCCACACGCGGAATTGCAGCAACTCTTTTATGATGAGATGTTACAGGCCGTCGACAGACATCTTGTCAGCGATGTGCCTGTCGGTGCCTTCCTGAGCGGCGGGATCGATTCCAGTGCGTTGGTCGCATGCATGGACAAAGTAAGCGGCACAAAGCCCGTGACATTTTCCATCGCGTATCCCGACTCTCCCGAGACGAGTGAGCATGTATATGCAAGGATGATTGCCGATCGGTTTAATACCGAGCACCACGAGTTTTCGTTGAAACCGCTTGATTTTTTCGAGTCAGTAGACAAACTGCTGGAGCATTGTGAAGAACCTGTCGACGAACCGGCTGGCATTGCACTTTATCAGCTTTCAGTACTGGCAAGACAGCATGTCAAGGTAGTCCTGACGGGCGAGGGAATGGACGAATTGATGGGTGGGTATCCGATTTACAGAAAAATGTTATTGCTGAACCGGATATATCCGCTGGTCAGAGCCATGGGTGGAAAGACTGCAGCTGACTTCTTCGAAAGATTTGTCAGCTCGGAAACCGCATTGAAATACCTCGATTGGGCCACACAGCCATTGGAGACTCGCTATCAGTCAGTCAACTGCCGGCTTACTGAACGCATTAAAAAACGCATGTATCCCGGCGTGAATATGGGAGGGCGTGCAGGCCTTAATGATTATTTCGCATCTCTGTTTCGGCGGTTTCGAAATGGGACGGCGTTGCAGAAAATGTCTGCCGTGGACATCGAGGGCTGGATGCCAGACTGCCTGTTACTCAGGAGCGACAAAATGTCCATGGCGGCGTCGATTGAGCTTCGCGTCCCATTTCTCGACCATTCCTTCGTTGAGTTCTGTCTGTCGTTGCCAGATGAAGAAAAAATCAGATCGAAGGTGCAAAAATATTTATTGCGTACAGCGATGGCGGATATCCTGCCCACTGAAATCCTCACGCGTGAAAAGAAAGGATTTCCGGTGCCCATCTCTAAATGGTTTCGTGGCGAGTTGTTTTCACCGTTACGCGATATTCTTTCCGACCAGAGGTCGCGTGAGCGTGGATATGTCAGCCCCAACTATGTGGATGAGATATTGAAACGCCATGCGGCCGGTGTTGAGGACCACAGCATCCGTTTATTTTACCTGTTGGTGCTGGAAATGTGGCACCGGAAATATATTGATAATGCCGGCCCATCGTAAAATGAGGCGTGCGCTGTCTGTGCTATGCGCTGTGACAGTGTTTCTTGTCGCATCTTCAGTCACGCCAGTTGCATATGCTTTCACCTATTATGTATCTGAGGTCGGAAGCGACAAGGCCGGTGACGGTAGCAGGGAACATCCGTGGCGTTCGCTGCAACGAGCTTCCGACAACAGTAAGCCTGGTGATCACGTAATGGTGTCGGCGGGGACCTATCGCCCCTTTCACATAGAGACCCCAGGTAAGCCGACTGCACGAATTTTGTTTGTAGCGTCAGGTTCTGGTGTGCGTATCAAGGGATATGAGTATTTCGCCGGTCGATATGCGGCGGTAAGTGTAATGGCGAGCTATATCACGCTGGAGGGCTTTGAGATTGACGTGGGTTTGGATGAGAATTCGAATTCACGTGGAATTCGGGTATCTGGCGTGCCTGAAGACTATGTCAAAGCTGTGCAAATCTATAACAACCATGTTGCCAATGCCGGTTGGGTTGGAATTACCACGTCCTACGCGGAAGGCGTCGTCATCCAGGGAAATCATGTCCAGGGCAGCAGAGGGCAGCATGGTATTTATGTAGCGAACAGTGCGGACCACCCCATTATTCGTGGAAACGTCGTGTTTGATAATGCTCAGGCGGGCATACAGGTTAATGCGGATCCGCAACTCCCGGGCGATGGTGTTATCGAAGGTGCCATTATTGAAAACAATATTCTCTATCGTAACGGCCATCGAGGCAGCGCCGCACTTAATCTTGCATCGGTACGAAACTCAAGGATTTCAGGAAACCTGCTTTACGAGAATGCCTCGCAAGGTCTTGCCAGTTGGGACGATGAGGCAGGAAACCGGTACGGATGCAAAAACAATCTGTACCTCAATAATACCGTGGTCATGCCAAAAGGATCGCGCCATGCGTTAGTGTTCAGGCATGGCAGCAGTGGTAACGCTGTTTACAACAACATTCTCGTTCACCTTGGTGAAAGAGATGGCCTGGCCATTGACAGCAGCAGTATGCCGGGACTGAAAAGTGATTTTAACGTTGTATCGCGAATTGAAGACCCAGAAGGCAAACTGGTAGAACTCTCGCGTTGGAGGGAAATAACCGGCCTTGACCGGCATTCGTTCGCGGCCAACCCTGATGATTTATTCGTGGACCACCAACACCATGTCTATGAACTCGTTGCTTCTAGCCCGGCCATCGACAAGGGCACCCCGCGTTCTGAAGTCGGGAAGGACTTGCGTGGTTTGCCACGGCCGCAAGGGATTTCATTGGATATCGGTGCGTATGAACACGTGAGCCGGTAGCAAACAAGGCCAGTGCGTATGGCCGCGTTTGGCGCAGCCATTGGAGATGGTGCATATTGTCACCCCGACACCGACATAAAAAACACCACTATATGTCAATCACTCGAAAGTCATCAGCGCTTGAACATCTTGAGGGGCGGTATGGTAGCGATGAGGACCTATCCTATCTACCAGCAAACTTTTTTGAGATGGTGGATGAGTTGCCGAAGCTTATCCGCAGCAGGGTGGCCGTGTATTATCCGGAAATCGGTCAAATACCATGTTCAGTTCGGAATATGGCGGTTATGCATTCGACATACCCAATTTTTGCGTTTCGAATTGCAGCACCGGAATTCGTGAAAGATATTTATGTCAAGTTCGCCCCTGTCTATCCGCATAAGAACGAAGGACTTGTCGAATATAATAATCTTCAGCAAGTGCATAAATGTTTTCACAAGGGCAGAGGATACAGCAGTCCCAGGCCGTTGGAGTTCATTCATGAGCTAAATGCACTTGTTACCGAGGGCGTTGCGGGTGTTCCTTTCCGCGGAGTCTTGTTGCGCGATAACTGGATTGGTGCTTCGGACTGTAAACGCAATAACCTGAAGCAGATTGTGCAAAGATGCGGATACTGGCTCAGGGAGTTTCACGAAGCCGGGGGGATAG
>CAYIQV010000001.1:11757-28840 GCA_964365635.1 uncultured Acidiferrobacteraceae bacterium | reverse complement strand
GGACGATCCGCCCGCGCCTGCGCACCGTGGACGGGGTCGCCGACGTGAACTCGCTGGGTGGCGAGGCGCGCGCCTTCGAGGTCGCGGTGCAACCCGAACGGCTCGCGCGCTACGGCCTCGGGCTCGATGAGGTTGAACAGGCGCTCGAAGCGAGCAATCGCAACGCCGGCGGCGACCGCATCAACCGGCAAGACCAGACCCTGCTGGTGCGAACGGTGGGTGTGCTGCGCGGACTGGATGACATCGGCAAGGTGGTTATTGCCACGCGCTCCGGCGCGCCGGTGCTTGTCAAGGACGTGGCCGATGTGCGTCTGGGTTCGCTGATCCGTTACGGCGGCGTGACCGCCGATGCCAAGGGTGAAGTGGTCACGGGTCTGGTGCTGCTGCGCAAGGGTGCGAACGGACGCACCACGGTCGCAGGCGTGAAGCGCGAGCTCGCGGCGCTCGCGCCGACGCTGCCCGAGGGTGTCAAGATTGTGCCGTTCTACGACCGCACCGAGCTGATCGATTCCGCCGTGTGGACGGTGGAGAAGGCACTGGGCGAAGCGGTGGTGCTGGTGCTCGTCGTACTCATCGTGCTGCTCGGCAACTTGCGCGCGGCGCTCACGGTGGCGTTGATCCTGCCGCTCTCGGTGTTGTTTACGTTTCTGATGATGCGCCTGTTCGATGTCTCCGCCAACCTTATGTCGCTCGGGGGGCTGGCCATCGCCATCGGTATCCTGGTGGACGCGGCCGTCGTGATCGTGGAGAACGTCCACACGCAGCTCGCGCACGCACCCAAGGGGGTGAGCCGGCTGCACCTCGTCTACCGCGCCGCCGCCGAGGTTGGGGTGCCGGTGCTCTCGGGGGTTCTCATCATCGTTATTGTGTTCCTGCCGCTGTTCACGCTCTCCGGCCTCGAAGGCAAGATGTTCGCGCCGCTCGCGCTCACCATCTGCTTTGCGCTCGCGGGCTCGCTGATGCTCTCGCTCACCGTGATCCCGGTGCTCGCGAGCTTTCTGATGCGTCCTGGCGCGCATGGTGAAGACCGCGTCATCGCGGCGATCAAGCGCGTCTACCTGCCGGCGATGCGCTGGGCGCTCGCTCATCGCAAGACCGCCATCGGCGGGGCGCTCGTCGCGCTGCTCGTCGCTGCCTCGCTCTTCCCGTTCATCGGGCGCGAGTTCATGCCGATTAAGGACGAGGGCTCCACCGTGGTGATTATCGAGAAAAAGCCGGACATCACGCTCGAAGCCTCGCTCGCCATGGACGTGCCGTTGCAGAAGGCGATGATGGAATTGCCCGAGGTCACCGGCGTGGTATCGCGTACCGGCGCCGACGAATTGCGCCTCGACCCCATGGGTCTTTATCAGACCGACAACTTCGTGCTCACTAAACCGCGCGATCAATGGACGCGCAGCCTCGGCGAGTTCCAGGAAGCGTTGCGCCAGAAGCTCGAACAATTCAAGGACATTGAGTTGGCCTTCACGCAGCCGATTGACATGCGTGTCTCGGAGATGCTTTCCGGCGTGCGTGCCGCGCTGGCGATCAAGGTCTATGGCGATGACCTCGCGGTGCTGGAGGAGAAATCGAAACAGATCGAGGAGCTGGCTGGCAAGGTTCCCGGTGCGGTGGACATTGTGCGTCCGCCGGTTCTCGGGCAGCAGTACCTGCAAGTCGAGATCCGCCCGGAGCGGATCGCGCGCTACGGGATCAAGGTCGAGGAGGTCAACCGCCTGGTCGAGACGGCGGTCGGCGGCAAGGTCGTGACCGAAGTGATCGAGGCGAGCCGGCGCACAGGCGTGTTGGTGCGCTTTCCCGAGGCTGCGCGCAGCACGCCAGCGGCGCTTGCGCGCCTGCTGGTCGAGACGCCGGGCGGCGCTAAGGTGCCGCTCGCGATGCTTGCCGACATCCGCGAGGTGGATGGTCCAGTGCAAGTCACGCGCGAGGCCGGCAAGCGCCTGGCCGTGGTGCAGGTGAACGTCGAGGGGCGCGACGTGGTCAGTCTCGTCGAGGACGTGCGCGCCGCCATCGAGCGCGAGGTAAAGCTGCCACAGGGCTATTACATCGACTACGGCGGGCAGTTCGAAAACCAGCAGCGCGCCGCGGCGCGTCTGGGCGTGGTCGTGCCAGTGTCGATCGCGCTGATCTTCTTCATGCTGTTCACGACATTCCGCTCGGTACGTCAAGCCGGGCTTATTATCCTGAACATTCCGTTCGCCATGATAGGCGGGGTGGTGAGCCTGTTCGTCTCCGGGCTTTATCTCTCGGTGCCGGCCTCGGTCGGATTCATCACGCTGTTCGGTGTGGCGGTGCTGAACGGCGTGGTGATGGTCGCGTATTTCAACCAGTTGCGCGAGGCCGGACGCACCGTGTTACAAGCGGTACAGGAAGGCGCGGAACGGCGGTTGCGGCCGGTACTGATGACCGCGCTCATCGCCTCGCTCGGTCTTGTGCCGATGCTGCTCGCCACCGGCCCGGGTTCGGAGCTGCAACGCCCACTCGCCGTGGTGGTGATCGGCGGACTTTTCACCTCGACGCTGCTCACGCTTGTGCTGCTGCCAACGCTGTACGCGTGGATGGAAACCCGCGCCGAGCGCAAACTTAAAAATCGCACGGGAGAACCAGTATGAAAAAACTCACGCTCATCGTCCACGCCGACATCGAGCAGGCGCTGGCCGACGTGTTGCGCGGATCGAAGGCTGTGCAGGGATTCACCTTCACCCATGTCGAAGGCCATGGCGCGCAGGACGACCGCGATCCTTCGCTTTCCGCGCGCGATCGCGTGGTCGGCTACACTCCGCACGTGCGTGTTGACGTTGTGCTGGAAGACGAAGATGTGGACGCGGTGCTTGCGGCATTGCGCGAAAGCCGGTGCGGTGTGGCCGGGCGTGGCACGTATTGGGTCACGCCGGTCGACAAATTCGACAAACTGTAATCATTGTCGAGGATATTTTATGAAAGAAATGCACGAAGACGGCTTCGACGGTTCATGGTGGCGCTATCCGCCATTACGCAACGCGCTGATTGCGGGGCTCATAGCCGGTACAGGTTTCGTCCTGGCTCACCTCGGGCTGTTTGGACAGGGCATCGAGAACATCTTCTATTGGATCGCGATACCGCTCGGTGGTTGGCACTGGACCCGCGAAGGCATCGAGAAGCTTATCGAGGAGCGCGAGGTTGGCATCGAGATATTGATGATCGCGGCGACCGCCGGTTCCGCGATCCTCGGCTTGTGGGACGAGGCGGCGGCATTGGTTTTTCTGTATGGCGCGGCCGAGGGCACCGAGGAGTACACCTATGCCCGCACGCGCCATGCGATCCGTGCGCTGCTCGATCTCGCGCCCAAGGAGGCGCATGTCCTGCGCGATGGAAAGGAAATCACGGTTCCGGCCGAGGGCCTTAAACCCGGCGACCGCTTTCTCGTGCGCCCCGGAGAGGCCCTGCCCACCGATGGCATCATCCGCGTCGGCCAATCGAGTCTCGATGAATCGCCCGTCACCGGCGAATCCATCCCGGTGGACAAGGGACCGGGCATGAAGGTGTTCGCCGCCAGCATCAATCGTCAGGGCGCACTTGAGATCGAGGCGACTGCGGCGTTCGCCGACAACTCGCTCTCGAAGATCATCCACCTGGTCGAAGAGGCGCAGGAGCGCAAGGGCAGGGCGCAGCAATGGATTGAGCGCTTCGGCCGTCGCTACACCCCGACGGTACTCCTGGCTTCGTTGTTGCTCCTGATCGTGCCGTGGGCGCTCGGACTGTCTCTGGAGGAGTGGTCATTGCGCGCGGTTGTATTATTGGTGGCGGCGGCGCCCTGCGCCCTCATCATGTCCACGCCCGTGGCCATGGCGGCCGGAATCGGCATGGCCGGGCGACGCGGGATACTTATTAAAGGTGGCGCGCACCTCGAACACCTAGGCACGATTCGCGTGGTTGCTTTCGACAAGACCGGCACGCTTACCCACGGCGAGCCAATTGTGACTGATATGATCCCGCTCGATGGCGACGCAAAAGAATTACTCGCGCTCGCTGCGGGGCTGGAACATTTCTCCGAACATCCCCTTGCTAAAGCGATCATGAATAAAGCGCGCGAGCAGGCGGTAACACCAGCAAAAGTCAGTGGGTTCGAAGCCCTCACCGGCGTCGGCGCCAAAGGTCTCATTGAAGGACAGACGTGGTACGTGGGCAGCCCCGGATTGTTCGAAGGCCTGGGTGTTGAATTAAGTGCGGTGCAAACGCAAGTCGCCCGACTGCAGGAAGAGGGTAAGACCGTTGTGCTGGTCGGAAGTGAGAAGCGTATTCACGGTGTGCTCGCACTTCAGGACCGAATTCGTGCCGAGGCCAGGCAGGCCATCGCCGCGCTGCATGTGCTTGAGATTCGCACCGTGATGCTGACCGGCGACAACTTAAGAACCGCCCAGGCCTTCGCGCGCCTGCTCGGGATCGACGATGTGCGCGCCGGACTCAAGCCTGATGACAAGGTGCGCGTCGTCGGCCAACTGGAGCGCGAGCATGGCGCCGTGCTCATGGTCGGCGATGGCGTGAACGACGCCCCGGCGCTCGCCGCCGCCACCTGCGGCATGGCCATGGGCGTCGCCGGCAGTGACGCCGCCATCGAGGCCGCGGACATTGCCCTGATGGCCGACGACCTGCGCAAGGTGGAGGAGGCGTTGCGTCTGGGACGCAAGGCGCGGCGCGTGAGCATGCAGAACATCGTCTTTTCCATCGCGATTCTTGCACTGATGGTCCCGCTCGCCGTTGCCGGCATTCTCGGCGTGGCGATGACGGTGCTGGTGCACGAGGCGAGCGAGCTGTTGGCGGTGGCGAACGGATTGCGGGCGGGATGGTTACTTAGAAACAGCGTGTAGACCTTTTTCACTGTGTGGTTCCCGGATTACGCTTCACTTCATCCGGGCTGCGTTTTTTAAATCAAACCAACGGCCGCGTCTGAAAAACTCGGTAATCCATGTCGGGGAACAGGCTGTCGCGTGCGGTGACTTCCCGCAGGTAATTTTCATCGTAGGTGTTGTGCTCGGCCATGTCCGCGAGCCGGTTGAAGCGGTGAATGTGCGTTTTGAACCGCTTCACGGCGTAATCGACGCTGGTACCGGTCTTCATGATGAAAGCCCAGTCGCTCGATTGTGCGAGCAGCAGTTCCCGCGCTGCCTGGTCGAGTGTCCAGCGCATCGTTCCCTCGGCATTCGGGAAACTTTGCACCAGAGCAATCATCCGCTCGGCGGCGGCGTGCAGGTAGGGATAGATCCAGTCGTTAGAGCCGTTGAGCCATACCTCGTGAAATCCGCCGGCGCCCCAGCTGCACTCGGGCGGCGTGACGGTTTGCAGAGGACCGTGGCGGTCGAGATACTCGGCCGGGGTCAGGGACTGGATGTCGCTTTGATCGTAGGCGGTTTTACGCAGCAGAAAATCGATCCACTGCGGTCCCTCGAACCACCAGTGGCCGAAGAGTTCGGCGTCGTAGGGCGCGACGATGAGCGGCGGTGCATCGAAAAAGGACGACAGCCACTCCACCTGCCGCTGGCGATTGAACATGAAATGGCCTGCGTGCGAGGCAGCGCGCTCACGCGCCCAGCCGGGATGATAGGGCTCCTTCCAGTCGGACTTGCCCGTGATGCGGTGATATTTCAGGCCCGTGAAGGTGGTGATGCCGGCGTGGCGGAGCCGGCGCATGTGCTCTTCGTTTACATCAAAACCGGCGTCACGGTAAAACTCGCGGTAGGTCGGATCGCCGGGATAGCCTTCTTCCGCGGACCAGACCTGCTTGGAGGATTCGTAATCACGCGCGAACGCGGCCGGACCGCCGGGCGTGCGCACCGGCCGGTGCACGCCGTATTTGGGGCGGGGGTCGGCATTCAGCAGGCCGTGCGAATCGACAAAAAAATGATCGATGCCAAATTCATTCAGGAGGCGATCGATGCCGGGCTTGTAACCGCATTCCGGCAGCCAGATACCGCGTGGCCGACGCCCGAGAATGCGCTGGTGGGTACGTACGGCCATGGACAATTGCGCATACAGGCTTTCCTCGTGCGTGGCGAGCAACGGAAAGTACCCGTGCGTGGCGCCGCAGGTGATGATCTCGAGATGGCCGCTTTCCATCAGCCGGCGGAAGGCCAGTGTCACGTCGAGATGATCCTGTTCCACGAATCGTTGCCGCAGATGTTCAAAGAATTTGGTGTAGTACAGCACCACCGGATGAAAATAGGAGTCGTGCGCCGTGCGCTTGCGTTCACCCTTCAATGCCTCCAGGCGTTCGTCGAGATAGCGGACGTAACGTCCCTGCAGCAGGGGATCGGTCATCATGGACAGCAGGGTGGGGGTGAGTGACATCGTCACACGAAAGTGCACGCCGTCGCGTACCAGCCCCTCGTAGACATCGAGCAGCGGAAGATAGGTCTCGGTCAGCCCCTCGAAGAACCAGTCTTCCTCAAGGAAGCGGTCATATTCCGGGTGACGCACGAACGGAAGATGGGCATGCAGAACGAGCGCAAAGTAACCTTTGGGATTCACGGGGATAGAGCTACCCTTTGCTACTGCTGGCGTTTACCCAGCCCAGCCGTTCGCCGCCGCGCGGGCTGCCGATCGATGCTGTCCAGCCGAGCTGCGCTCCGGTGACGAAACCACCGGCGCGCAAATACATTTCGCGGAATTGTTGATCGCTGACCCACCATTGACGGTCGGTGCGCCCGGAGGCATAGAGGCCCGGGATGCGGGCAATGCCGCGGTGGATGGCAGTGACGAACTCGCCGGTGTCGCGGTAATAACCGAGGTGGGCATAAAGGCCACCGGGTTCGTGTTGCCCGTCGATATGAAAATACCAGTGACCGCGTTCGCCAGGCAATGGAATCTCCTGCAGGACATAGAGGGTGTCATCCGCAATACGGCAGAGCCGCAGCTTCATCCCAGGCTGGCGCTCGGTCGCGCCCGGTTCCAGCACCCAATAGGCATGCAGCACGCCGGGCTTCTGAGGCAGCAGGCAAAGCGCTGGTTCACGCAACACCGGAAGCCGGTCGATATCTTCCCCGAGGTCGGTGACGGAAGGGCGTAAGGAGATGGTGGTGCCGCGCGGTGTCACGGCATACTTGGCATCTTCGACCCGCTCTTCATCGCTCGACAGGCGCGCGGCGCTCGCCGAGAGATTGGCCGCTGGTTCTTCACGCATTGACCCGGAAACTGACGGTGCGCGTGCCGGGCGCACAGCTGTTTTTTTCGCGGGGGTGCGGCGCGCTGAGCGCACCGCCGGTTTTGCCACGGTTTTTTTTGCCGATGGCTTTGATTTTTTGGCTTTGGGCGCGGCTGGTTTTTCCGGCTGCGCCAGCATGCGCTGCAGTTCTGCGAGTGAAAGCTTGGAATAGCCTTTTAACCCACGGGATTTTGCCAGTGCACGGAGTTCTGCGATTGTTTTGGTTACCATTGCCTTACCCCACGAAGGTTGATTGAGCAGGAAATTTCGGGATAGTGGCTCTAGCGATACGAAGCTTCATCCTTTCACTCTTGCCCGTAATTGTAAAGTGTGTATTTCCTCGGGAAACACGCACAAATATCCTTGGCGGCCACACCGTTTTGTTGATCTCGGTCAATGTCTGCGCAAAGCAATGGACGCACAATTTCTCTGGATGATAACAGCAAGGCCGTGGATCATAAACTTTGGAGGAACATGTTTCTCAGACATAGACCAAGCAACGATCTGGTCGAGATTCTGGAGTTGGAGGCGCTTTTTGATCCCTTTAAGCGCGCGGCCAAAGGCAGGTTTCACGCTGGTGAAGAAATGCCGGATCCGGCGGGGTTCACGAAAACCGATCTGGTATTCCCCTCCGGGGAGCGCTTGCCGCGTTGCTGGGTCGATCCGCACTACAGGAAATAAGCCGCGCGAGGTGTCGGACATGGATCGCATCGTAGAGTGGCTGGGAAAGGATGCAGATTCTCTTTTGAACCATGTGTGTCGCACGGTTCCGAAGGAACGTCTGCATCTGCCGGGCCCGGATTTTGTGGACCGCGTGCATCGTGTTTCCGACCGTAACATCCAGGTGCTGCGCAATCTTCAGCGGATAATCGGTCACGGCCGGCTCGGGGGCAGCGGCTACCTTTCCGTGTTGCCGGTGGATCAGGGGATCGAGCACTCGGGCGGAAGCGCCTTTGCGCCCAATCCCGATTACTTCGACCCGGAGAACATTGTCCGGCTGGCCATCGAGGGCGGGTGCAACGCGGTGGCTTCCACGCTGGGCGTGCTCGGGTCGGTGGCGCGCCAGTATGCGCACAAAATTCCCTTTATCGTAAAAATCAATCATAACGAATTGCTGACTTATCCGAACAAACACGACCAGATTCTTTTTGCCGGCGTCAAACAGGCGTGGGATCTGGGTGCCTCGGCCGTGGGGGCGACTATCTATTACGGTTCGGAAGAGTCGCATCGGCAGATTCAGGAGATCACGGATGCCTTTCGCCATGCGCATGAGCTGGGGATGGTATGTGTGCTGTGGTGCTATCTGCGCAACAATGCCTTCAAGAAGGATGGTGTGGATTACCATCTTTCCGCGGACCTGACCGGGCAGGCGAACCATCTCGGTGTGACCATCGAGGCGGATATCGTCAAGCAGAAGCAGGCGGAGAATAACGGCGGCTACACGGCGCTTAATTACGGCAAGACCCACAAAAAGGTTTATGCTGAACTGACCACCGATCATCCCATCGATCTCACCCGTTACCAGGTGGTAAATTGTTACATGGGGCGCGCGGGACTCATCAATTCGGGCGGTGCTTCCGGCGAGAATGATTTGGCACAGGCGGTGCGCACGGCGGTGATCAACAAGCGCGCTGGTGGGATGGGGTTGATCTCCGGACGCAAGGCGTTCCAGCGTCCGATGAAGGAAGGCGTGGCATTACTGCACGCGATTCAGGATGTGTATCTTGAGAAGGGTGTTACCGTAGCCTGAGACATTTTATTAACGCAACGTGAGGGTACTATGCAGACTCCATTACAAGTGACCTTTCGAGACGTACCGCCGTCGGAGGCAGTTGAAACGCGTGTCCGCGAGAAGGCGGACAAGCTGGGTCGCTATTATGACCCTATCATGGGATGCCGTGTGGTGATCGAGATGTCGCAACGGCACAAGCATCAGGGGAAACTCCACAGTGTTCGCATAGATCTCACCGTACCTGGCGCGGAACTCGTGGCCAACAACGCCGAGCACGAGGATGTCTATGTCGCGATTCGTGATGCCTTCGCTGCCATCACCCGCCAGCTCGAGGACTACGCCCGGCGGCAGCGTGGTGAAATAAAGACACATACCACCGTGCCGAATGCGTAACACCTGATGGTCTTTCGCAGCCGGGTGTTGAGGCGCCTTGCTGAGTAGTTGCCCGTGCACCCGCTCGGGTTCGGTAAGAGACCAGCGTCAGGGGGCGATGCATGGATATCGACGTCATCCAGAAGGTCTACCGGCGTTATGCTCGGGGTTACGACCTTTATTTCGGGGCGCTGTTGCAACCCGGTCGCCAGGCGGTGGTGGCGCAGATGGATTGCCATCCCGGTGATCGCATCCTCGAGGTAGGGGTCGGGACCGGTCTTTCCCTTCCCCTCTATCCGCGCCATGTCGCAGTGACGGGCATCGACCTCTCGGACGAAATGCTCAAGCGTGCTCGTACGCGCAAAGCGCGCGAGCAGTGGGATCATGTGGTGGCCTTGTGGTTGATGGATGCGGAACGCATGCAGTTCGCTGACAACAGCTTCGATAAAGTGGTGGCGATGTATGTCGCCTCCGTCACGCCGCACCCGGCACGGCTGGTGAGCGAAATGCGCCGGGTGTGCAGGCCGGAAGGCCAGATTTTTATTGTGAACCATTTTCAGAATGCCAACCCCATCGTCAGCGGTATGGAGCGGCTGATCTCTCCTTTGTCACGCCTGATGGGGTTCCATCCGGATTTTTCGCTGGAACAATTCATCCAGGAAACGCACCTTGAGGTAATGCAGCGGGTTCCGGTGAACATGCTCGGCTACTGGACGCTGCTGCAGTGCCGCAATAACAAGATCGGCACAACAGCGGGGGCCTCCTCGATGATGGCCGCCAACTAAGGCCATGTGTTCGGGGTGGCGCGCAAGCAGGATGATGTTGCTGGCGGTGGCTTTGACGAGCAATCCCTGTGACGCCGCGGAACCATCCATGGCCGATAAACCTGAGCTCGTGACCAGCGTATGCGGATTCTGGCGCGAGCCCTTCGCGTTCTGGTCGTTTCGCCGCGCCGCCGGGACGCCCGATGCGCGCCGCGTGGCGGGCATCGCGGATCTTGAACCCATCCGCCTCACGACCCGCGATGGTCGCCAGCTTGGTGGCTATAAGCTGCGTACCCCCGGCAATCCCAGGGGGTATCTGCTGGTGGCGCAGGGTAATGCCATGCTCGCCGATCAGATCGTGGGCGAGTTTCAGATCTTTCGCGACCGGGGATTCGACGTTTATGTGTATGACTATCGCGGCTACGGTCTCTCTGAAGGCAGGAGCCGCTTAACCGCTATCGTTTCCGATTATCGTGACATCGTTGCGCACCTGAATACGCAGAACTATCGTCGGCATGTCTTGTATGGCATGTCGATGGGCGGAGTCATTCTGTTAAATGCGGTGGGTACCAGCGGAAACTTTCATGCCCTGGTTGTCGATTCCTCTCCGAGCCGGATATCCCATCTGGGCTGTCCGGGAAGCTACGATCCTGTCAATCATCTCCCGGCGGATTGTTCCCGCATAAAAATCATTTCCGGCGGACGCGACCGCATAATTCATCCCGCCGAAATGGAAGAGCTCCTGGAAACGGCCGGAAGCCGTGGCGCACAAATCGCGAGACGTTTGGATTTTGCGCATCCGTTTCAGGATGCTACGTCTGAGGTTCGGCAAAGAAGGTTCAACGAGGTCGCGGAATTCCTGGCGCGGTGAAGCCCGCAGACGCATCAAGGTGATGGTGGCTGATAAGTCAGGTCCGGTTCACCGCAGTGGCGCAGGATCTCTGCGCGTGCGGCGTCACGCAATTTTATCGCCGCGGACCAGTCTGGGCTTTCGGGTGAAAGTGGCGCGCCAATGGTCACGCTGATCGCTCCGCGGCGCGGAAACCACTGGTCGGATCGCAGGATGGAGCGGGTGCCGCGGATAGCGATGGGCACCACCGGCACGCCGGCCTCGGCGGCGGCGACGAAGGCGCCCATGTGAAACGGCAGCAGGCCGGGTGTGCGCGTGAACATGCCTTCGGGGAAGAATACGAGTGTCTGTCCCCGGCGTGCGGCACGCGCCACTTGTCTGGCATCCTCCACGCCGCGCGCAAGTTCAAAGCGTTCCACGAACTCCGCGCCGATGTGACGCAAAAATACGCGCGCAACGAGGCGCGCGGTGAATTCGCGCTTGGCGACAAAGCTGAATACTCCTGGCAACACCGCGGTCAGAATAATACCGTCCAGGTAACTCGCATGATTGGCGACGAGCACGCAAGGCCCGTCTAGCAGGTTTTCACGCCCGCGGATATGCAAGGGCGTGCCGGAAAGTCGTCGAAGCCAGCGTGCCGCCGTGCGGATGACGGCAAGCGACCAGGAGGGGCGTGGAAGCAAAGCCACCGTGCTCCAGACCAGCGGTGCCATCAGCCAGAACAGCGTCCAGGCATAGGCGGCGTACAGAATGGTGTTGGCAACGCGTACGGCCCGGCGCAGTTGTGGCAGCACACTGGCCCAGAGGAGACGCATGTATTGGCGCCACAGCGAGCGCAGCGGCGTAGCCAGGGCGCCCCGTTCATACAGTTCGCGGCTTGCGGCGCGCCGCACCTTGCCGCTCGATGTTTTGAGGACAGTGTGCGGCGGCGCGAGCACCACGTCATCCGGCAGTGTCCCGATCAGGTCCATGGCTGCGGCGTTGATCGCCCCGCGCAAACGCGTGAGCGCCTCTGCGTCCGTTTCACGCGTCTCTGCCAGCACCACCAGTTTTTCGGTCGCGGAGGCGGGATCGATGCTCCCGAAGACTGCGACACAGCCCTTGCGTATGCCCGGGATATTTCCGATCGCTTCTTCCAGCTCATGCGGATAAATGTTGCGCCCGGCACGAATGATGACATCCTTGACGCGCCCGGTGATGTACACATCACCACCGGCCATGTAGGCAAGGTCGCCGGAATCGAGCCAGCCCTCATGAAACAGGCGCCGGGTCTGTTCCGGGTTGCGGAAATAACCGGAGGTCGTCGACGGCCCCTGGAATTCGAGTCGGCCTTCTTCGCGCTCGCCCGTTTCGTTACCGGTGGCATCGACAATGCGGATCTGGTGTCCCGGTAACGGCTGGCCGCAGGCGACAAAGCGCAGCGCCGTGGCGTCATCGGCCCGAGCGGGTACGGCCTGACCATCGCGCATGAGGGGCTCGCGTTGAATGCGGTCGATGATGGGCGCGCGCCCGAGTGGTGGGAACGCCAGCCCCACGGAAGACTCCGCAAGTCCATAGACCGGCGCCATGGTTTCGCGCCGGAAACCGTAGCGCGAAAAACGTTCGTGAAATCGCGTGATGGTATCGGGGCTGACCGGCTCGGCGCCATTGAACGCCATGCGCCAGGAACTTAAATCCAGACCTTCAATGTCATGGTCCTCGATTCGGCGCAGGCACAGTTCGTAACCGAAATTGGGCGCACCCGAGAGCGTCGCGCGGTGCTGATGAATGGCCCGGAGCCAGCGTTCCGGGCGCGCGAGGAAGGTGAGCGGCGACATCACCACCAGGGGCATGGCGTAGTACAGGCTTCCGAGCCAGGCACCAATGAGGCCCATGTCGTGATACAGCGGCATCCAACTGACAAATACATCGGCCGAGCTTGCCTGCGTCGCGGCCCCCATGGCGCGGATATTCGCAAGCAGGTTGGCGTGCGTGAGAATCACGCCTTTCGGGTTGCCGGTGGAACCGGAGGTGTATTGCAGCATCGCGATGTCCTGCGTCTGGACCGCAGGCAAAACCGGGTGTGCCGCATCCGGTACCGATTCTGCCGCGGTGAGTTCTTGAACGGTGATGACGGCGCGCAAACCCTCGACTTGCAGGCGCAGCAATCGCGCAAAAGGCATCGCTTCGGCGATGGTGATCAGAACGGCTGCTTGAGCATTCGCCAGAATACGTGCGTGACGGCGCATATGCTCTTCGATTTGCGAGGTGCGCGCTGGTGGATAGATGGGTACCGGGATGCCGCCGGCCTGCAGCACGCCATAGAAGCTGTAAAAATATTCGCGGCTGGTGGGGAGCATGATGGCGACGGTTTGGCCCGCGCGCAAGTCACGCGCCCGCAAGCCGGCAGCGACGGTGTTCGCTCCCTGTTGCAGTGAGGCATAGGAAATTTCTTCTTCCGTCCCGGTTTCCGTGACGAGGTAGATATGCGGCCGGGCGGGATGGATGCGTACATGCCAGTCGAAAACGGCGAGCAGGGTATCGGCGGTGGCCGGTAGCGCACCGGCCTCGCCCAGCGCGATGGGTTTTGCTTCCGGGGGTATCGCTTCCATCCGGCCGGGCGCGGCCGTCCGGACCGCCCGCAGCAGATCGCGCGGGGTTTCCGCGGTCGTCAGTACCGGTTCTGGCAGGCTGACGTTGAAGGTCTTCTCAAGGCGGGCAAGCAGCTCCACGCGTCCCAGACTGTCGAATCCCAGCTCGCGGTCTAGCAGGCTGTCTAATGTTACCAGCGGGGCGGCGGCCTGACGCGGATGCAGTTCGGCGGCCAGGCGTTGCACGACGTGAAGGACAATCTCACCGGCGTCGCCGGCGAGTTTTTCCTGATGCCCCAGCCGTTCGTTGGCCATGACCTGCTCTTATAAGGTTGGCTTGGTGTGAATAACCCGTTCATAGAGCCGCAGGTATTCCGTGGCGCTGTGACGCCAACCGAAATCCTGTCGCATACCGGTAAGTATCGTTTTCCGCCAGAGTGGTTTGTTCGCGTATAGCGTCAGCGCTCGTTCGACGGCGAGGATCAATTCATCCACGTTCGCCTGATCGAATACGATACCCGTGGCTGTCCCCGCGAAAATATTTTCCGGCGTGGCATCGGTTACCGTATCCGCCAGCCCGCCGATGCGGCGCACGATGGGGAGGGTGCCGTAGCGCAGGCTGTAGAGCTGGTTGAGACCGCAGGGTTCGAAGCGAGATGGCATGAGAAACATGTCGGCGCCGGCTTCGACGAGATGCGCAAGATCTTCGTCGTAACCGATACGGACGGATAACTGCGCCGGGAAGCGCGCCGCTTGTGCGCGCAGTTGATTTTCGTAGTCTCCGTCACCGGTACCCAGCATCACCATCTGTACTGACTGTTTCATGAGTTCAGGAATCGCCTCAAGAACGAGGTCGATGCCTTTCTGCTGCACCATTCTTCCCACGATTCCGATCAGCGGAACCTGCGGGTCGTGCGGGAGGCCGAATGCCTTTTGCAGGGCTGGCTTGTTCGCCTGTTTGCCACTCAGGCGGTGGGCCGAATAGCGCTTGGCGATATGTGCATCGCCTGCCGGGTTCCAGGTTTTGTCATCGATGCCATTCAGGATGCCGGTGAGTGATCCAGCGGTCGCTCCCGGCATCCTGCCTCCCGCGACAGTGCGGTGTTCGCCTCCCCGGAGGGGGCTCGCGCTTCCCTGCGCAGCGCGGAAACGGAGCAGGCCATCAAGACCGCAGCCGAATTCCGGCGTCTGGATTTCTCGCGCGTAGGTGGGGCTGACCGTTGTGATCTGATCGGCAAACACGAGGCCACCCTTAATGAACGAGAGACTGGCATGAAATTCGAGCGCATCCGGGGACCATAGGGATGACGGCAGGCCCAGGGCAGTGAAGGTCTCGTGGGGGAACAGGCCTTGGTAGGCAAGGTTGTGAATCGTGAACACCGTGGCGGGCCGTTTTTCCTCCATGGCCAGCAATGCGGGCACCAGCCCGGCTTGCCAGTCGTGGCAGTGAACCACATCCGGTTGCCATTTCAGGCCAGACTGGTTCAAGGCGATCTGCGTTGCTACCCGCGCAAACAGCGCGTAACGCGAAGCGTTGTCATGCCAAGGCTGGCCGTGGGCGTTGAGATAGGGATTGCCAGAACGGTCGAAGGCCGGGGGGAAATCCACCAGCCAGGTTTTGACACGCGTGCCGGGGAGTTTTCCTTCGAGCAAGCGCACGCCTTGCGCGAGGTTTGGCAGAAAGATTTGTGCCACCGTTTTCAATTTGCCGGCACCGGCCATGGCATCGCGATAGGCGGGCAGGAGCAGGCGCACGTCGGCATGCAGCGATTGCAGGGCCGCCGGCAGGCTTCCGGCGACATCGCCCAATCCACCGGTCTTGACCAGGGGATGCGCTTCGCTGGCGACAAAAAGAATTTTAAGCATTTTGACGTCCGTCATTTCCCTGACAGGGGGAACCGCGAACCATAGTGTATTTGAATGCGTGGCGATGTGCTAAATTTTGGGATGCAGGAAGTGGATTTTCCGTGTTTCTCGGAACCAGATATAAGGATGGTGTTAGCTTGCAGCAAAATCAGACCACACGCCTTGTCAGGCGCTTAACACGAGATACGCTGGCCCTGATCCTCGCCGGAGGGCGCGGAACGCGTCTGAAACAGATGACGCTTTGGCGCGCCAAACCGGCCGTGCCTTTTGGCGGCAAGTTCCGCATCATCGATTTCCCGCTTTCCAATTGCATCAATTCCGGTATCCGCCGCGTGGGTGTGCTCACGCAGTACAAGGCGCATTCGCTGATTCAGCATATCCAGAAGGGCTGGGGATTTCTGCGGGGCGAATTCGGTGAGTTTGTTGAATTACTGCCGGCTCAGCAGCGCATTGAAACTTCCTGGTATGCCGGTACCGCGGATGCCGTGTACCAGAATCTGGATATCATCCGTAACCACGCGCCCAAGTTTGTTTTGATTCTTGCCGGCGATCATGTCTACAAGATGGATTACGGCGCCATGATTGCTCACCATGTCGATCACGATGCCGACATGACGGTCGGCTGCATTGATGTGCCGCTCGATCGGGCCCACGATTTTGGCGTGATGACGGTTGATACCAGCGGACGGGTGATGCGTTTCGCCGAGAAACCGAAAAACCCCGAACCCTGTCCTGGCCGTCCCGATGTGGCGCTCGCCTCCATGGGTATTTATGTTTTCAATACCGATTTCCTGTACGAACAGCTCATCAAGGATGCTGACCAGCGAAACTCCTCGCATGACTTTGGCAAGGACATCATCCCCGCCATCATCAATGACTACCGGCTCATGGCTTACCACTTCCGTGGCCCGCAGGGCGACAAGCAATCCTATTGGCGGGATGTGGGAACGGTCGATGCGTATTGGGAAGCGAACATGGAGTTGGTCGGCGTCACTCCCGAGTTGAATCTCTATGACGAGGAGTGGCCTATCTGGACCTATCAGGAGCAATTGCCCCCCGCCAAGTTTATCTTCGATGACGATGACCGGCGCGGCATGGCCATGGATTCATTGGTATCCGGCGGTGACATTATTTCCGGGTCCGTGGTGCGTCGCTCGTTGTTGTTTTCCAATGTGCGTGTGCATTCCTACGCTACTATCACGGACTCCGTGGTTCTGCCGAATGTCATCATTGGCCGGCATTGCCGTCTCAGAAAAGCCGTGATCGATAAGGGCTGCCACCTTCCGGAAGGAACCGTGATTGGCGAAAATCCCGAAGACGATACCAGGCGTTTTTATGTGACGCCGCGTGGTGTCGTGCTGGTAACGCCGGAGATGCTGGGG
Organism: uncultured Acidiferrobacteraceae bacterium; assembly: GCA_964365635.1. Lineage (GTDB taxonomy): Bacteria > Pseudomonadota > Gammaproteobacteria > Acidiferrobacterales > Sulfurifustaceae > Sulfuricaulis. Next base: position 12,127 of record CAYIQV010000001.1, on the reverse strand, counting down.
CAGGAACTGCATCATGTCCGATGATGACTCCAGGGATGGAGGAGGTACGATCCCAAGGACGGGGAAGGTAGAGCGCCGTATGGAACAGGCGCCGAGAGCAACGCCGGGAGCAGCTGCCGAACCACGGCTCAAGGTGGTGCTGTGCTGGCACATGCACCAGCCACAGTATGGTGATCTTCTGAGCGGTGTCTATTATTTGCCCTGGACGTACCTGCATGCGATCAAGGATTACGTCGACATGGCGGCACATCTCGAAGCCGTGCCAGCGGCACGTGCCGTGGTTAATTTTGTGCCGGTACTGCTGGAACAGATTGACGACTATGCCCGTCAGATAAAGGGGTTTCTTACCAACAGTCTCGCTATTCACGAT
>CAYIQV010000001.1:0-11747 GCA_964365635.1 uncultured Acidiferrobacteraceae bacterium | reverse complement strand
CCGCGCTCGCTCAGCCGGTATTGCCAGCGGACGATGAGCTGAGGCTGGTAATCGCCAGGGAGTGTCTGCGCGCCAACGAAACGCACATGATTGGTCGTTTCCCCGCGTATCGCCGTCTCGCTGACATGGCGGTGTGGTTGCGGCAGCAGCCCGAGGCGGTGCACTACATGAGTGGCCAGTTTTTTGCCGATCTGCTCATGTGGTATCACCTTGCCTGGCTGGGTGAGACCGTGCGCCGCAGCGATGTGCGCATCAAGCGCTTGATCGACAAGGAGACAGGGTACACGCTGCACGACCGGCGCGAATTGCTTGCCGTGATTGGCGAACAACTGGAGAGCATCACGCCCCGTTATGCGCGGCTGGCAGAGCGTGGCCAGGTGGAACTCTCGGTGACACCCTATGCGCACCCGATCCTGCCATTGTTGCTCGATTTCAAATGTGCACACGATGCCATGCCGGATGCCCCATTGCCGCATATGGAGTCCTATCCCGGTGGTGCCGAGCGCGCTCGCTGGCACATCCGTGAGGGAAACGAGGTATTCCGGCGTCATTTCGGACGTGCTCCCTCCGGTTGTTGGCCGTCGGAAGGGGCGGTGAGTCATGACGCCCTCAAGTTGCTTGGCGAAGCCGGATTCTCCTGGGCCGCGAGCGGCGAGGGCGTGCTGCACAATAGCCTGGCGAAATCCGGCCAGGTACCACAGGCGCCGAAGGAAGCCTGGCTCTACAGCCCGTATTCCGTGGCTGATAGCAACATTGCCTGTTTCTTCCGCGATGACGGTTTGTCGGATCTGATCGGCTTTACCTATGCCACCTGGCATGCGGACGATGCCGTCAGTAATTTGATACATAACCTCGTGAATATCGCCGACACTTACAAAGAACATCCGGGGCATGTCGTGTCAATCATCATGGATGGCGAGAATGCCTGGGAGCATTATCCGGAAAACGCCTACCATTTCCTGAGCGCCCTGTATCAGCGCCTGTCAGAACATCCCCGCATCGAGCTCACTACCTTCTCGGACTGTCTGAAGGACAGTGCCGTCCAGCGACTTCCCCTGCAGCGTATTGCCGCCGGTTCCTGGGTTTATGGAACGCTTTCCACCTGGATAGGCGAGCCGGACAAAAACCGGGGCTGGGACATGCTGGGCGACGCCAAACGCGTCTTCGATGCCGTGGTGGGTAAGCTTGGCGCCGAGAAAAGGGCGAAGGCCGAGCGGCAACTTGCCGTCTGCGAAGGGTCGGACTGGTTCTGGTGGTTTGGTGGCGATAATCCGGCGGCGACAGTATCCGACTTTGAGCACCTTTACCGCCAACATCTCACGAACCTCTATCAGCTGCTTGGTCAGGAGCCGCCGGAATATCTGGCCCAAGTGTTCACGCATGGTGGCGGCGCCCCCATGCACGGTGGGGTGATGCGTACGGGAAAAACGAATTAATTATGGATCTTTTGAGTAATAGTCTTTGCGGCGAATGATAATATAAATTTAGAACTTCCCTATGGACTCGAAACCTGTTCCCGATAAGCGCCGTGCCGGCGTGCTGCTGCATCCCACCTCCTTGCCTGGGGGAGTGGGCAGTGGCGACCTCGGGCCGGAGGCGCACCGTTTTCTCGAATTCCTGGCGCAGTCAGGGTTCACCGTCTGGCAGATGTTGCCGCTGGGGCCGACCCATCGCGACGGTTCTCCCTATCATTCCCTATCGTTGCATGCCGGGAATCCGATGCTCATCAGCCTTGACCGGTTGGTGGAGTGGGGTTGGCTGGACGGCTTCAATGCGCCGGACGCGGAAAGCGCGATGGCCTATCGCGTGAGTTGCCTCGCCCGGTCCCATGGCGTTTTCGCACAGCGCGCCGCGCATGCCGATCATGAGGCCTTTGAGGGCTACGTGGTTGCGGAAGCGTACTGGCTGGACGACTACGCGCTGTATCGCGCACTGCGTCGGGAGTTCAGCGGTCAGGCATGGTATCAGTGGCCCACGCCTTTGCGTGACCGCGATCCAACGGCGCTGGTTTCCACGCGCAAGCGTCTTGCCGATGACATCGTGCAGGTGTGCTTCGAACAGTTTGTGTTTGCCCGGCAGTGGCAGGAATTGAAGACCCGCGCCGGTGAACTGGGCATATTGTTATTTGGGGACATGCCCATCTTCGTTGCGCTCGATAGCGTGGATGTCTGGATTCACCGGGATTACTTTATGCTCGATGACAAGGGTGAACCAACCGTGGTCGCGGGCGTGCCACCGGATTATTTTTCAAAAGACGGACAACGCTGGGGTAATCCGCTCTATCGCTGGGATCGGATGCAGGCCGATGGGTTCCGCTGGTGGATCGAACGGTTGCGCACCGAGTTTCGGCGCTTCGACCTCTTGCGCATCGATCACTTTCGCGGTTTTGAAGCGCACTGGGAGATCCCGGCGGAAGAACAGACGGCGGTGAATGGGCGCTGGGTCAAGGTTCCGGGTGCGGCGCTGTTTGAAACCTTGCACGCCTATTTCGGTGCATTGCCGCTGGTGGCCGAGGACCTTGGCCTGATCACGCCTGAGGTAAATGCCCTGCGCGAGAAATTCGGCATGCCGGGCATGAAGATTCTCCACTTCGCCTTTGACAGCGATTCGAACAATCCTTACCTGCCGCATAACCACCGTGTCGACAGCGTCGTCTATACCGGCACGCACGATAACGATACGACCATGGCCTGGTTTGAGAATCTTCCCGCCGAGCGGCAGCTCTACGTGATGGATTATCTCGGCTACCCGCACGAGCCCATGCCGTGGCCGATGATCCGCGCCGCGCTTTCCTCCGTGTCCCGGCTTGCCGTCATTCCGATGCAGGATATTCTGATGCTCGGGCGCGGCCAGCGCATGAACACGCCGGGCACGACCGAGGGTAACTGGGGTTGGCGCTTCGAATGGGATCAGCTCGCGCCGGATACCGCAATGCGCTCGCGCCGCCTGGCGCAGTTGTACGGACGTTTCTAGGGAATCTCTGATTTACTAGTTTTTGACGCAGAGCCGCAAAGACGCAAAGAATTATTGTGTTTGTTTCCTCTCAGTTTTTCTTTGCGCCTTCGCGCCTTTGCGTCAAATAATCATAATCAAGCATATTTTATTTAAATTTGATCAAAGCCAAATCATGTAGCCCGATTCGAACCGGTGTGACAGGGCAGGGTGGAACGGGAACATGCGAATCTTGTAATACTGTAATCCCGGCAGCCGTGGTGTCAGGTCCAGTTTGAATATGGTCTCGCCGTGGTCATTCGGAGTTTCCGGCGTGAAGGTGTGGCTGTCGAGTTTGGTGAATTCACCGTTCTCGGCCTCCCGTCCGACGAGACATTCCACCAGTACGTCATCGGCATGTAATCCGTTCAGGCGCGCGGCTACCCGCATCGGCAGAACTTCGCCCGAGCGAATTTCATTGGGTACATGATCAAGGCGGCGCAGGCTCACGCCTGGCCAGTTGTTTTCGAGCCGCTTGCGCCACGCGGCGACTTCCTTGGCACGGGCGAACTGGTTTCCCATCATCGTGAGACGTTGCCGCTTTGCCAGTGAGTAGTAGTTCTTGACGTAGTCCATCACCATGCGCTCGGCATTGAAACGCGGCATGAGCGATTTCATCGAGTTCTTGGATTTTTTCACCCAGCCTTCCGGATAGCCATAACCATTGCGCTCGTAATAAAGCGGGATAACCTGGTTTTCGAGGATGTCGAGGAGTTCCTGGCTTTCCTCACGGTCTCGATAGGTTCTGTCGTACTGCGGGCCATGCGGGGTGATGGCCCAGCCGTTTTCGCCGTTGTAGCCCTCGCCCCACCAGCCGTCGAGCACGCTCAGATTTGAAACGCCGTTGATGCCTGCTTTCTCGCCGGAGGTACCGCTGGCCTCCATCGGAAATTCCGGGGTGTTGAGCCATACGTCCACGCCGGTAACCAGCTTGCGCGCCAGGGCCAGATCGTAACCCTCGACCAGGATGATCTTGCCCTCGAACTCCGGGCGATGCGAATACTCGTGGATCACCTGGATCAGCCGTTGCGCGGGCATGTCGTGCGGATGCGCTTTGCCGGCGAAGATGAGCAGCACGGGGCGTTTGGGATCGTTGAACAGGCGCGCGAGCCGCTCGGGGTCGGAAAATAAAAGCGTGGCGCGCTTGTAGGTCGCAAAGCGGCGCGCGAAACCGATGATGAGTGTGTCCGTCGACTTTGGTGTGAGGTGTCGCGTCAGTCGTTCGATGATGGACTCGCTGCAGCCGTTGCGCCGCTGCTGAAGCAGGACGCGGCCGCGCACATTTTCCAGCATCTCTGCCTTGAGCGACTGCAGCACGCTCCAGTAACTGTGGTTGGGAATGGTGTCGATATGTTCCCAGAATTCCGGGTTGAGCTGTTCATTGCGCCATCCGCCGCCGAAGCGCATGTCGAACAGATTGGCCCATTCACGCGCCAGGAATGTCGGCACGTGCACACCGTTGGTGACGTAACCCATCGGGTTTTCCTCAGGCGGTATCTGCGGCCAGATATAGGCGGCCATGCGCGCCGCCACACTGCCGTGAATGCGGGAGACGCCGTTGCGAAAGTGTGAGCCGCGCAGGGCGAGCGACGTCTGATTAAACCCGCCCTGGTTGTTGGGGCTCGAGCCGAGGGACAGGAAATAATCCATGTCGGTGCCAAGCTCTTTCACGTATTCCTCGAAATACGTGCTCATGAGGTGATGATCGAAGATATCGTGGCCGGCCGGAACCGGCGTGTGTGTCGTAAATACGGTGCTGGCCGCCACCAGCTCGAAGGCGCTGTCGAAGTCGAGCCCCTGGGCCACGTGCTTGCGACAGCGTTCGAGTATCAGAAATGCGGCGTGGCCTTCGTTGATGTGCCATATGGTGGGGCTGAGACCGACGGCTTGCAGCGCCCGCACACCACCGATACCCAGAACAATCTCCTGCTGGATGCGCGTGTTGATATCGCCGCCATATAATTGATAGGTGATGCGGCGGTCGGCCTCGGCGTTATCGGCAAGATCGCTGTCGAGCAAATAAAGCGTGATATGTCCGGCTTTGGCTTTCCATACCTTGAGCATCACCTGCCGCCCGGGCATGTCCACGTGCACGTGGATTTCTTCGCCTTTGGCACTTGTGGCCGGGGAGACCGGCAAATCGGCGAAATGGGTAGGCGCGTAATGCGCGACCTGGTTGCCGTGCGCATCGATGGTCTGGGTGAAATAGCCCTGGCGGTAGAGCATACCCACGGCGACAAACGGGAGGCCGAGGTCGCTGGCGGCCTTGCAGTAATCGCCGGCCAGGATACCGAGGCCGCCGGAGTAAATCTGGAAGCTCTCATGGAAGCCGAACTCGGCGCAGAAATAGGCGATCAGGTCTTCCGCAGGGTCGAGCAGTTGCTGGACGCCCGGCTTGGCGCGTTCCTGATGATAGGTGTCGTAAACCGACAGCACGCGGTTGTAGTCTTCCAGAAAGACGCCGTCGTCCGCTGCTTCGTCCAGCCGTTTCTGCGAGACGCGGCGCAGAAATACCTTGGGGTTGTGCTTGCAGTTATCCCACAGCTCGCGGTCGAGACGGAAAAACAGCCCGCGTACCTCGCGATCCCAGCTGTACAGGAGATCGTTGGCCAGTTCCTGCAGCCGTTTGAGGCGCTCCGGAATGACGGGCTGGACTTCGAGTGTGTAGCGTTTACCGGGCATATTTCCTCAGCGGTTTAAGACAGGCATTGGCAGAGTAGTATAGTATGAATTCTTGCTGCGGTGACCTACCATATATATGGTGTTTTCCGAGTTGCCCGGCCAAGCGCACCATGCGGAAATCCGATTTTCACTACCACCTGCCCACCGAGCTGATCGCTCAGCATCCCGTCTCGCCACGTTCCGCGAGCCGTTTGCTGGTTCTTGCCGGCACCACCGGCGGGTGCCGGGATGCACGGTTCACCGATCTGTCCTCCCTGCTGAGTGCAGGCGATCTGCTGGTTTTCAACGACACGCGGGTGATCCCGGCGCGACTATTCGGAACCAAAGATACTGGTGGGCGTGTCGAGGTACTGATTGAGCGCATCCTCGGCAACCGCTCGGCGGCTGTTCCCGACGCCGCTCTACCTCCTGCATCCATGCAGTCGTCCCTGCGTTGCTCTACCTCCGCCATCCATGGCGTCGTTGACGAACACCGGGCATTGGCGCAGATGCGCGCCAGTAAACCCCCCAAGCCCGGGTCAGGAATTTCGTTCGATGGGGGTGTGGAGGCGCGAGTAGAGGGCCGCCACGGAGATTTTTACGAACTGGTCTTTATGACGGATGAGCCTTTATGGCAGATCCTCGATCGCATCGGGCACATGCCGCTCCCACCTTATATATCCCGCGTAGACGAAGCCGGTGACGCCGAGCGTTATCAAACGATCTATGCCCGGCACCATGGCGCCGTGGCCGCGCCCACGGCGGGCCTGCATTTCGACGAGGCCATGCTGGTGCGTCTCCAGGAGCTGGGTGTGGAAAGTGCTTACGTAACGCTGCATGTAGGCGCCGGGACGTTCCAGCCGCTGCGTGTCGAGGATATCCTTGCACACCGCATGCACAAGGAATTTCTGCGGATCGACCCGGAAACATGCGATAAAATCAATGCCGCCAAGTCCACCGGCCGGCGTGTGGTCGCTATCGGTACCACCGTGATGCGGGTGCTGGAGACAGCCGCCAAGGATGGCCGGGTGGCACCGTATGAAGGGGAGACGGATATTTTTATTTACCCGGGTTATCGGTTTCAGATCGCCGATGCACTGCTGACTAACTTTCATTTGCCCGAGTCCACATTGCTCATGCTGGTATGCGCGTTTGGCGGCACGGAGCAGGTGCTCAACGCTTACCACCATGCGGTCGAGCAGGGCTATCGCTTTTATAGCTATGGCGATGCTATGTTTGTGGCGCGGAAGGCGTGAATCTTTTTTCAGAAGAAATATATTGAATAATGAAATTTGAACTGTTTAGTTCCGACGGCCCGGCCCGCCGCGGTCGCATGACTTTCGCACGTGGTACGGTCGAGACGCCGGCATTCATGCCGGTCGGTACCTATGGCACGGTCAAGGCCATGACCCCGGAGGAACTGCGCGAGATTGGCGCAGAAATTATTCTTGGCAACACCTTTCATCTTATGTTGCGGCCCGGCGTGGAGGTGATCCGCGCTCACGACGGGTTGCATCGTTTCATGCATTGGGAGGGCCCGATCCTGACCGACTCTGGCGGGTTTCAGGTGTGGAGCCTTGGCCAGGAGCGCGATGCGCAGGGAAGTGCGAGCCCCCTCCGCCCCCTCCGGGGAGGCACAAAACGCACGGGAGGCGAAACCCGCACTGTCGCGGGAGCCCCCTCCGCCCCCTCCGGGGAGGCACAAAACGCACGGGAGGCGAACACCGCGCGCAGGAAGCCGGTAGCGACCAAGGTTACCGAGCAGGGGGTGCATTTCCAGTCGCCCGTGAACGGCGACCGTATTTTCATGGGGCCGGAAGAGTCCATGGCGGTACAGCAGGCGCTCGATGCCGACATCATCATGATCTTCGATGAGTGCACTCAGCACCCGGCGACCGAATCCGAGGCACGCACCTCGATGGAACTGTCGTTGCGTTGGGCCGAGCGCAGCAAACGCGCGCATGGCGATCATAAGGCCGCGCTCTTCGGCATCGTCCAAGGCGGCATGTATGAACATTTACGCGATATCTCGCTCACCGGCCTCAAGCAGATCGGGTTCGACGGCTATGCTATCGGCGGGCTGTCGGTGGGGGAGAGCAAGGAGGAGATGTTGCGCATCCTGTCGCACATCGCCCCGCAGATGCCGGAGGACAAGCCGCGCTACCTTATGGGGGTGGGCACGCCGGTGGATCTGGTGGAGGCGGTGCGTCGCGGCATGGACATGTTCGACTGCGTGATGCCGACGCGGAATGCCCGAAATGGCTGGTTATTTACCCATGATGGGGCGGTAAAGATCAAAAACAGCCAATATGCCCGCGATACTGGTCCGGTAGACAGTCTCTGCGGCTGCTACACCTGTCGCCACTATAGCCGTGCGTATCTGCGCCATTTGCAGCAGGCCAACGAGATATTGGGCGCGCGCTTGGCCACGATCCATAATCTGCACTATTACCAGAGCCTGATGCGGGGGCTGCGGGAGGCCATTGCAGAAAAAAAACTGGATGATTTTGTCCAGAAGTTTTATCGTATGCGCCGCCCGGAGCCCCCGGACAGTCCTGAAAACTGAAGAAATGGACAGGATTGTCAGGATTGCGCAGGATTTACAGGATTAAACCCTACTGAGAATTAAATCCTGTTAATCCTGAAAATCTTGCCTGCACTGTTGTATCGTGTTAATCCTGTGAAATTTGTTTCGTGAGGAATATTTAATGAATTTTTTGATCTCTGAAGCCTGGGCCGAAGCCCCGGCCGCCGCGGGCGCATCGCCCCAGGCAAGCCCGGTAGTTACCCTCGTGATGCTCGGCGTACTGTTCGCTGCGTTTTATTTCATTCTTATCCGCCCACAGGCCAAGCGTGCCAAGGAACACAAAGCCATGATCGCCGCGATCGCCAAGGGCGATGAAGTAGTGACCATGGGCGGCGTGCTGGGACGTGTGTCCGGTCTGAGCGATGCCTATGTGACGGTTGAGATCGCCGCGGGAGTGGAAGTCAAAGTCCAGCGCCATGCCATCCAGTCGGTATTGCCTAAGGGCACGATGAAGTCGGTTTAAGAAAAATAACAGCCACAGAGGACACAGAGTAATCCAAAAAATATCCTGATTTAATTCTCGGTGCACTCTGTAATTTCCATGGCTCAAAGTTAAAAAATGAATAAATACCCGCTCTGGAAATATTTGCTGGTCCTCATCGTGGTGGCGGTGGGGTTCCTCTATGCCTTGCCCAATCTTTTTGGCGAGTATCCTGCCGTCCAGATCTCACCCACGCGCACCACCAAGGTTGATCAGTCGCTGCTCACGCATGTCGAAAACAAGTTGAAGCAGGCCAATCTGGCCTATAGTGGCGCCCTGCTCGACGACAAGGGGGCAAGAATCCGGTTTGCCGATACCGAAATCCAGATCCGGGCGCGCGATCTGATAAGTCAGGAGCTGGGCGACACGTATGTAGTGGCGCTCAACCTGCTCCCGGCCACTCCATCCTGGCTTGCCGCGCTCGGCGGGCAGCCCATGTATCTCGGCCTCGATCTGCGCGGCGGCGTGCATTTCCTCATGCAGGTGGACATGAGCGCTGTGCTCAAGAAAGCAGAGGAAAGCTATATCGATGACATGCGCCGTGTGTTGCGCGAGAAAAAGGTGCAGTACCTGACGGTAACCCGCCAGGAGCGCGGCGGCATCGAGATTCGTTTCCGTGACGTTCAGGAGCGCGACAAGGGGCGCGAACTGATAAGCAAGGAGATGCCGGATCTTGAATTGACCGACAGCAACCGCGGTAATGAGTTCGCGATCAACGCCAAAATGAAACAGACGGCGGTGCTGGAGAAAGGCCGTTTTGCACTCGAACAGAACATGAACTCGTTGCGCAACCGCGTCAATGAACTCGGCGTGGCTGAACCGATTATCCAGCAGCAGGGCGCGGACCGCATCGTGGTGCAGTTGCCGGGCGTGCAGGACACGGCCAAGGCCAAGGAAATTCTCGGACGTACCGCGACGCTTGAGATCATGATGGTGGATGAAGAGCATGATCTTGGGGGCACGCTGAGCGGGTCAGTTCCGGCCGGCTCCAAGCTTTACAAGATGCGTGACGGTCGCCCGATCCTGCTCAAGAACCGCCTGATCTACTCCGGCGACAACATCGTCGATGCTGCCCCGGGCTTCGAAAGCCAGAGCAACCGCGCCATTGTTTCGATCACGCTCGATGCGCGTGGCGCGGCCATCAATCAGCGTGTCACCGGCGAGAGCGTGGGCAAGCGCATGGCGGTAGTGTATATCGAGGTCAAGTCGGAACCCAGGGTCGATGAGCATGGGAAACCGATGTTTGATGCACAGGGCAGGGCGGTGCGAACCAGTAAACGCATTGAGGAAGTAATCACGGCGCCGGTCATCCGTTCACAGCTTGGCAAGCGATTCCAGATTGAGGGCATGGATTCCGCCAAGGAAGCCAATGAGCTTTCCTTATTGTTGCGTGCCGGTGCCTTTGCGGCCCCGGTGGAGATTATCGAAGAGCGCACGGTAGGCCCGAGTCTCGGTGCCGACAACATCGCCAAGGGGTTTCGCTCGACATGGGTAGGTTTCACCGCGATCGCCGTGTTCATGATCATTTACTACATCGTTTTCGGCGTCGTCTCTGTCATCTCGCTGGCGGTGAACGTCGTGCTGCTGGTGTCGTTGCTGTCGATCCTTCAGGCCACGCTGACCCTGCCGGGCATGGCCGGTATCGCCTTGACGGTCGGCATGGCGATTGACGCCAACGTGCTGATCAACGAACGCATCCGTGAGGAATTGCGCAACGGCAACACACCACAGGCCAGCATCTATGCCGGTTATGAACGCGCCTTCGGCACGATTATCGACTCCAACATCACCGCCTTGATCGCGGGCTTGGCGCTCTTCATGTTCGGCACGGGGCCGATTCGTGGCTTTGCCGTGGTGCTGTGTCTTGGCATTCTCACCTCCATGTTCAGTGCTGTAATGGTGTCGCGTAGCATGGTGAATCTGCTGTACGGAAGTCAGCGCAAGCTGGAACGGATTGCCATCGGCAATACGCAATGGAAATGAGAAAAACAGCCGGATAAGAACGCGCCATGGAATTATTCAAGATACGAAAAGACATCCCGTTCATGCGCCACGCGCTGACGTTCAACGTGATTTCCGTAATCACGTTCCTGCTGGCGGTTTTTTTTCTGGTAACGAAGGGCCTGAGCTTCGGCGTCGATTTCACCGGTGGCACTGTGATGGAGGTGAGTTACAGCCATCCAGCCGAGGTTCCGCAGATCCGTGATTCGTTGGCTACGCTCGGTTTCCGCGATGTCAGTGTGCAGAACTTCGGAACCGCGCGTGACGTACTGATCCGGCTGCCAATACGCAAAGAGACCTCCAGCGCCAAGCTGTCCGAGACAGTGTTGGAGACGCTACGTCAGGCGGACAAGACGGTAGAGTTGCGACGTGTGGAATTTGTCGGACCCCAGGTTGGCCGGGAGCTGGTCGAAAACGGTGTGTGGGCATTGTTTTTTGTGTCGCTGGGCATTGTGCTTTACCTCTGGGCCCGTTTTGAATGGAAATTCGGTATTGCCACCCTCATCGCCAACCTGCACGACGTGGTGATCATTCTGGGTTTTTTTGCTTTCTTCCAGTGGGAATTTTCGCTGGCGGTGCTGGCTGCGGGGCTGGCCATCTTCGGATATTCCGTGAACGAATCGGTGGTGGTGTTCGACCGCGTACGCGAGAACTTCCGCAAGATGCGCAAGAGCTCGGTGCCGGAGATCATCGACAACGCGATCACGCGTACGCTATCGCGTACCATCATCACCCATGGCAGCACCCAGCTCGCTGTGCTTTCCATGCTGTTCTTCGGCGGGGAAACGCTGCATTACTTCGCCCTGGCGCTCACGATCGGCATCATGTTCGGCATTTATTCCTCGGCCCTGGTGGCCAGCCCGATTGTCATGTGGCTCGGGATAGCGCGCGAGGACATGTTGCTGGTGAAGAAAGAAACGCTGGAGGACGGCCGTCCCTAGATCTGCTATTTGTTAAGAAATCTCTGATTTATTAATTTTTGACGCAGAGCCGCAAAGACGCAAAGATTTTTTCATTTATTTTTCC